>NZ_JACAPX010000026.1:0-28877 GCF_013385435.1 Pseudomonas sp. F9001 | reverse complement strand
CTCCCACAGAAAAGCAGATCTGTTTTCGCTCTGGTCTTTGCCTTTGCTTTTAACACTCAAGCCGGCCGGGAGGCCGCTGTGCTTTTGATTTTGAAGCAGCCGTTACCTAAATAACGGATATGCACACCGATCTAACTCAACAAAACAACACCGCCAGGCAACTCCGTACACTTGGCCCCATACGCATCGCGAATCAAAAGCGCCACCCCCGCCAACTGATGCAGACTAAACCGCGCCTGCACCCGCCGCTTGCCCAACTGCGCATTCATCAGCAGCAACATCCCCGGCCGATAGCGATTGATCTCATCCACCACCGTCGCCAGCGTCGCATTATCAAACACCAGCACCTGCTCCCGCCAAGCCACCACAGCCTGCACGTCCACCGCCACCGGCTCACCCACACCGCTGGCGTCATAAGTCAGCTGCCGCCCACCCTCAAGCCGAACCGTACGCCCCCCAACACCCACCAACAGCGCCCCATCAATACACGTCACACACACACTGTGATCCGTATTGCGCACATTGAACCGCGCCCGAGCCGCACTCAACCACCCTCCACCCGCCTGAACCTGAAGCGGCATCGCAGCATCGGCCAGCACCTCGACCTCCCCCTCCAACAACTCAATCCCACCCTCACGCCGGCTGATCCGCGTCTGCGTATTGAGCTCCAGCCGAACCCCATCACCCAACTCCACCCGCCGCTGCTCCCCGACCTCGGTGCGGTAATCCGCCGTCAACCCGGCAAACCCACCCGGCACCGTCACCCGCACCATCAACACCGCCGCCGACGCCGCAATCGCCCCGCCCAAAAACGCCCGCCGCCCAAAATGCCGCGGCCGGGAAAACTGCTCGGCGGCGGGAGCCAATTGCTGCCACAACACCTTGGCCTGCTCGAACGCCCGGGCATGCTCCGGGCTCTGGGCGCACCACTGGCGCAACGCCTTGGCATCAGCAACGGTGGCCCGGCCCGACGTCAGCAGCACCAGCCAGTCACGCGCTTCATCGTGCAGGGGGCTATTGGGCGCAGCACGGGCAGCGGAGAGGTTAAAAATGTTCAAGCGCGCAGGTACTCAACGGATTATCAGGGACTCAATCACTAAGACGGTTTTCCGGCCCCGGGACCGAACCGCTGGATCACTTTTCTTTCAAGGCGCTGCGCACAGTGGCCCAGCCCCGCCTTGATTTCCTTTTCGACCATGCGCGTGGAAATCCCGAAACGCCTGGAGATCTCCAGGTGTGGCGCCTCTTCCAGACGTGCCGCGATAAGGATCTGGCGCCGCCGCGCCGGCAGTTCGTAGAGGGCCTTGAGCAACGACTGGATTTCCCGCTGGCCACCCACCACCCGCGACGGGTCCTGGGCTTCATCGACGGTTTGCAGCAGCTCTTCGACTTCGCTGCCGGTCAACAGTCGCGCATCCGCCTGGCGTCGGTCAGCGGCGATGTTCAGCGCCATTCGATACAGGTAGGCATTGGGTTGCGCCAGGTTCGGCGGTACGTCCATGCGGTCGACCCGCAGGTAGGTCTCGTGCAGCACGTCGTTGGCCAGGTCCTCGGACCCGAGGCGCTTGCGCAGGCGTACCTTGAAGTCCTCGTAGGACGCCAGGAACAGGCTGACCATCATGCTGTGGCCGGTGTCTTTCATGCCCCGGAAACTCCTTCCCCTGCTGTGCATTCCATGCGTGTTCCTGTTGAATCGGGCATCAAAAGTAAGGTCACCGGCAAGCGCAGCGAACTGGGCGCCGGGCGTTCGACCCGGGTGGCGCCCAGGCCGCGTACCAGCGCTTCGTCACGCTGCAGGTCACCGGTGGAGCTGACCAGGCGGCTGTGTTCGATCACCCCGTCACCGTTGACCCACACCTGCACCAGCGCCCGGAAACTGCCGGGGCGGGTCAGCGGCGAACGGCACAAACTGCGTTCGATCGCCTGCTGCAAGGCCGCGGCATAGCTGTTGTTGATCCGTGCTGCATGCCCTGCCTTCAGCCCCCGCGTCGTGGCCGGCTGGCTGACCTCGGGGACTTGCAGGGTGAACGCATCGCTGCGGGCATAACGCGCCATCAGGCCACTCCCTGTCAGCAGCAGGCCCAGGGCTTGCTGCGCACTGTAGCGGCCATGCACGCCGATGGAGCGCCGGCCCCGGGTCAACTCGCGGTCCACCAGCACCGCCATGCCGGTGGCATGGCTGAACGCCTGCAGGGCGCTATCCAGGTTCTGCGCGGGCAGGTCCAGGGTCACTTCGGCGCGCACGGTCTGCGCCAGCCCCAACAGCAGAGCCAGGCAGCAGCCCGCGCGCCTCCAAGCCCCCCTGCTCAGCATCGCAACACGTCCGACATAGCCTACAAAACCGTCATCCTGAGGCCAGTTTATGAACCTGATGTTACGGTGCCAGCAAAAAAAAACATCACGGTGACGGGCAGCCCGCTGCACTACACTTTCGAGCCATACCGGCCCATTTCCCAGGGCTCGCCAGGAGGCACCAATGAACCTGTTCCCGACCCTCGCCAGCCTGTTGCTGTGTGCTGCCCTGCCACTGATGGCCCACGCCGAAGGAACGCCGAATGGCTGCACCGAGGTCAACGTGGATGGCTACAAGGCACCGGACTATGGCTGCCTGAGCCAGCAGATGGGCAACCACCCGGACGCCGCCAAGGCCACGCAAAAGAACCAGCAAGCGCAACAGGTGCCCATCGACAAACGCAAGCCGAACCAGATCGGGCTCTCTACACCCGCAGCGACCAGTGTGCGCATGGGCAATACGTTCGGTACTTCGGTGAAACCCCAGCGGCCTTGATCGCCGCTTGTCCCCCCCTGCCCGCCCAGTGCAAAAAAAGCCATTGTGTTATCGCGATTGCCGATGTTATGTTTCTAACAGACATCAAAATCATGAAACATGAGTAACATCAATGACCGGCCTGCGAGAAAACGTCATGGATAAAAACAGCTTCCAGCGCACGCTGGAACAGCAGTTCCCGACGCTGACGCCCACCGGCAAGCGCATCGCGACCTACCTGCTGGGCAACCTGCAACAGCTGCCGTTCGAAACCGCCGACAGCATCGCCCAGCAAGCCGGCACCACCGGGATTTCAGTGGGGCGTTTCTTGCGAACCCTGGGTTATCGCAACCTCGATGACGTCAAGCAAGGCCTGCGCGGCGACCCGCAAGCCTCCTGGCTGATCACCGACCGCCTGGGCGCGTTTCGCCAGGAGAACGATCAGGAAGACGCCCTCGACCGTTCCCTCAACCGCGAGATCGAAGCCATCCAGCATGTGTACGGCCTGGCCCGCAGCCAGGGTTTCGCCGACATCGTGCAGCACATCGTGGACGCCGACGCGGTGTTTATCCTCGGCATCCAGTCCACCCGGGGCATCCTCAATGCGTTCCACAGTCACCTGGAATACATTCGCCCCAAGGTCTATTACGTCGATGGCCTGTCGGGGATCTACGCCGAGACCCTGAACTCCGGCTTTGAAAAACCCTACGCCATTACAGCGGACTTCCGCGCCTATTCCAGCATCACGCCCACGTTCTGCGAGACCGCGAACGCCCAGGGTCTACCCTTGGCGTTGATCACCGACTTGCAATGCCCCTGGGCCCGGGACTACGACCTGGACCTGCTGCAACTGAAAACCGATGTCGGCCAGTTCTGGGACTCCATGGCGCCCCTGACGTGCCTGTTCAACCTGATGGTGTCTGCCGTCGCTGACCGCTACGGCGAGCGACTGGATGCACGCCTGGCAAAAAACCGCGCCCTGCAACAGGCCTTCGGCCAGTTCGAATCCTGACCCTGGAAAGGAAATCTTTGAGTGAATACCAGCCCATTGGTAGAAATCGCCCCACCGGAATACCCGGTACAGGTCGACCTGATCTACGCCAGTGCCGACAACCTGGCAGGCACCGTGATCTACCGCAATGCCCGCTGCCTGCTGCACGCCGAAGCGGCGGCTTGCCTGCGCAAGGCGAGCCTGTTGGCACGCCAGGCCGGCATGACGTTGCTGATCTACGACGCCTATCGGCCGGCCTACGCCCAGCAACTGCTGTGGCAAGCCCTGCCCAACCCGGACTACGTGCGCGACCCGCGCCTGGGCTCGCACCACACCCGCGGCGTGGCCGTCGACCTGACGCTGATTGATGAACACGGCACACCCCTGGACATGGGCACGGCGTTTGATGCCATGGAGCCCAAGTCCCACCAGTTCTACCCCGACCTGCCGCCGCAGGTGCAGCGCAACCGCCTGCTGTTGCTGGGCATCATGCTTGGCGCCGGCTTCAAGGCGATTGCCACCGAGTGGTGGCACTACGAGTTGCCGGATGCCGAACTTTTCCCATTAATTGAGGAGTCACACTGATCACAAGGACCGTACCATCACAATAATGAGCAGCACCCTTTAGCTCCAACTGCCCGGTTATAGATTTCATAAAAATAAACCAACCCGCTTTTTCCTCTAAATAATCAAGGAAACCGGCATGACCCCAAGCAACCGCAAGACCCTCGCACTCTCCCTGCTGTGCGCCGCCCTGAGCCTGGGCGCGTGGCAATCGGCAAGTGCCGCCGCCCCCAAAGACACCTTGATGATCGGCAAGGCCGCCGACCCGCAAACCCTCGACCCGGCCGTGACCATCGACAACAACGATTGGGCGGTGACGTACCCGGCGTACCAGAAGCTGGTGGCCTACAAAGTCGAAAACGGCAAGGGCAGCACCGAGGTCAAGGGCGACCTGGCCGACAGCTGGACCACCTCGGCCGACGGTCTGGTGTGGGACTTCAAACTCAAGCCCGGCAACAAGTTCGATGACGGCGCCGAGGTCGACGCCAATGCGGTGAAGTTCTCCTTCGACCGCGTGATGCAGCTCAAGCAAGGCCCGTCGGGCGCGTTCCCGGATGACATGAAAGTCACCGTGGTCGACCCGCTCACCGTGCGGTTCACCCTGGCCAAGCCCTACGCGCCCTTCCTTTACACCCTCGCCCACAACGGCGCCGGCATCATCAACCCGGACGTGGTGAAACAGGGCGACGTCAACGCCTACCTCTCCACCCACACCGCCGGCTCCGGCGCCTTTCGCCTGAGCAACTGGCAGAAAGGCCAGAGCCTGACCCTGGAACCCAACACCTACTACGCCGGCACCAAGCCCGCGCTGAACAAGGTGGTGATCAAGATCATCAGCGAAGCCTCGGTACGCCGCCTGCAACTGGAACGCGGTGACCTGGACATCGCCGAAGACATGCCCCAGGACCAGCTCACCAACCTGGCCAAAAAGAAAGACGTGGTGATCAAGGAGTTCCCGTCGCTGCGGGTGACCTACCTGTACCTGAACAACCAGAAAGCCCCGCTGAACAACCAGAATGCGCGCCAGGCGATCGTTGATGCGGTGGACTACAAAGGCATTGTCGACGGCATCCTCAAGGGCCAGGCCAAGTTGATGAACGGGCCGATTCCTGCCGGCATGTGGGCCAATGACCCGAGCCTGCCCTTGATGAAACAGGACCTGGACAGCGCGGGCGCGAACCTGAAGAAACTCCCGGAAAAAATCACCGACCTGAATTACATGTACTCCGACAAGGACCCGGACTGGGAATCCATCGGCCTGACCCTGCAAGCCAGCCTGGCGCCGCTGGGGATCAACCTGAAGATGGAAAAACTGGCCAACGCCACCATGCGCGAGCGCCTGGGCAAGGGTGACTTCGACGTGTCCATCGGCTCGTGGGCACCGGACTTCTCCGACCCCTACATGTACATGAACTTCTGGTTCGACTCCTCCCTGCAAGGCCTGCCGGGCAATCGTTCGTTCTACAGCAACCCGGTGGTGGACAAGCTGATTCGTGATGCGGCGGCCAACAACGACACGGCCAAGCGCACCGAGCTGTATCAGGAAGCCCAGAAGATCGTGCTCAAGGACAGCGTGTACGCCTACCTCTATCAGAAGAACTACACCCTGCCGATGCGTGATTCGGTGAAGGGTTATGTGTTCCATCCGATGCTGGAGCAGGTGTTCAACGTGGCTGAGATCAGTAAGTAACACGCGATCAAATGTGGGAGCGGGCTTGCTCGCGAAAGCGGTGTATCAGTTACCCGATGTATGACTGACCCACCGTATTCGCGAGCAAGCCCGCTCCCACACTGGACCTGCTGTGTTTTCCAGGCTGTATTCCTGATCCAAATGTCTCGCGTTACCGAGGAGCCCTCATGGCCTTCCTGAATATGTTGCGCAAACGCCTGTTCGGCCTGATCCTGGTCGTCGTCGGCGTTTCGCTGATTACCTTCTGCATCTCCCACCTGATCCCGGGTGACCCGGCGCGCCTGATTGCCGGCGACCGGGCCAGCGACGCCATTGTCGAGAACATCCGCCATCAACTGGGCCTCGACCTGCCGCTGTACCAGCAATACGGCCGCTACATGAGCGACCTGCTCCACGGCGACCTCGGCACCTCGATCCGCACCAGCCGCCCGGTGTTGGAAGACCTGAAAGCGTTCTTCCCCGCGACCCTCGAACTGGCGGTGGCCGCCCTGCTCCTCTCGGTACTGGTGGGCGTACCGCTGGGGGTGCTGTCAGCGGTGTATCACAACCGCGCCATCGACCAGATCGCCCGAACGCTGGCGGTTACCGGCATTTCCACGCCGGCCTTCTGGCTCGGCCTGGGCCTGATCGTGTTGTTCTACGGCCAGCTCGGCTGGCTGCCCGGCAGCGGGCGGCTGGATGAAGGCCTCGAACCACCGCGCACCATCACCGGGTTCTACCTGATCGACTCGCTGCTGGCCGGCGATATCCCGCTGTTCCTGAATGCCCTGGAACACCTGATCCTGCCCGCCGTCACCCTGGGTTTCGTCAACCTCGGCGTAGTCGCCCGGCAGATTCGTTCGGCGATGCTCGACCAGTTGGGCGAGGACTACATCCGTACCGCCCGCGCCTACGGCCTGTCGCGCTGGGCGGTGATCCTGCGCCACGCCTTGCCCAACGCGCTGATCCCGTCGATCACCGTGCTCGGCCTGACCCTCGGCGACCTGCTGTACGGCGCGGTGCTGACCGAAACCGTGTTCGCCTGGCCGGGCATGGGTGCCTATGTGGTGAAGTCGATCCAGTCCCTGGATTTCCCGGCGGTGATGGGCTTCGCGATCCTGGTGTCGTTTATTTATGTACTGCTGAACATGCTGATCGACCTGCTCTACCGGGTGGTCGACCCGCGCATCGGCGAGGTGAATTGAGATGACCGCTCCCCTGACCATGCCCGTACCGGTGCCCCTGGAACAGCGCCCCACCTGGCGTGCGCGAATGGAGTACCTGAGCTATCAAATACGCCGCAGCCCGCTGACCATCGCCGGCCTGACCATCACCTTGATCGTGCTGGTCTGCATGGCCTTCGCCCCCTGGTTGGCGAGCCATGACCCCAATGCCTTGAACCTGGCGCAACGCCTGGCCGAGCCCTCCGCCGAACATTGGTTCGGCACCGATGAAGTCGGCCGCGACCTGTTCAGCCGGGTGCTGTACGGCAGCCGCCAGTCGGTGGGCGTGGGCCTGTTCGTGGCGTTTTCGTCCTGCCTGGTGGGCGGGCTGCTGGGCTGCCTGTCGGGGATTATCGGCGGGCGTTTCGACAGCCTGATCATGCGCCTGATGGACATCATGCTGTCGGTGCCGTCCCTGGTGCTGATCATGGCCCTGGCCGCCGCACTGGGCCCGAGCCTGTTCAACGCGATGCTGGCAATCACCGTGGTGCGCATCCCTTTCTACGTGCGCCTGGCCCGGGGCCAGGCCCTGAGCATTCGGCAGATGGGCTACGTCAAGGCATCCCAGACCTTCGGCGCCGGGCGCTGGCACATCGTGTCGTGGCACGTGGGCCGCAATGCGATGCCGCCGTTGCTGGTGCAACTGAGCCTGGACATCGGCAGCGCGATCCTGATGGCCTCGGCCCTGGGTTTCATCGGCCTGGGTGCACAACAGCCCACCGCCGAATGGGGCGCGATGGTTGCCACCGGGCGCAATTTCATTCTCGACAACTGGTGGTACTCGACCTTTCCGGGGCTGGCGATCCTGGTCACCGCGACCGGCTTCAACCTGCTGGGTGACGGTGTTCGTGACCTGCTCGACCCACGGCAACAGGGGAAATGACCATGTCCAGTCCGGCAGTGCTTGCCATCGACAACCTGAGCCTGGAATTCCCGGCTTACCGCAACAACGTCCAGGCACTCAACGGCGTGTCGTTGCACGTCAACCCCGGCGAAGTCGTCGGCGTAGTGGGTGAATCCGGCTCCGGCAAGTCCGTGACAGCGATGCTCAGTCTGCGCCTGCTGCCGGAGCGCAGTTACCGGATCACCGCCGGCAGCTTGCAGATGCTCGGCCGCGACATGCTCGGTGCCAGCGAGAAGGAGCTGCTGCAGATTCGCGGGCGTGACGCGGCGATGATCTTCCAGGAGCCGATGACCGCGCTGAACCCGACCCGGCGCATTGGCCGGCAGATGCTCGATGTGATCATCCACCACCAGCGCCTGAGCAAGGCCGCCGCCCGTGCCAAGGCCATCGCCCTGCTGCGGGACATGCACATCGCCGACCCCGAGCAAGTGCTCGACAGCTACCCCTTCGAACTCTCCGGCGGCATGCGCCAGCGGGTGATGATCGCCCTGGCATTTTCCTGCGACCCTCAGTTGCTGATCGCCGATGAACCCACCACTGCCCTCGACGTCACCGTGCAACGCCAGGTGCTGTTGCTGCTGCGGGAAAAAGCCCGGGAACGCGGCACCGCGATCCTGCTGATCACCCACGACATGGCTGTGGTCTCGCAGTTCTGCGACCGGGTGTATGTGATGTACACCGGCGCCGTGGTGGAAGAAGGCCCCACCGCCCAGGTGATGAGCGACCCGCGCCACCCCTACACCCAAGGGTTACTCAGCGGCTTGCCGGAACAGGTGAAACCCGGCGACGACCTGCTGACCATCCCCGGCCAGGTGCCCAACCTGGCCGCCCTGCCCTCAGGCTGCACCTTTCGCGAACGCTGCCCCCAGGCCATGAGCCAATGCATCGAGCGCCCGCGCCTGGACCTGATCAACCCTGCCGGCACCCGCAAAAGCGCGTGCTGGCTGACTGCCGGAGAGTCGGTGCAATGACCGTGTCTCAAGATTCACTGCTGGCTTTGCGGGATGTACGGGTCAAGTTCCCGGTAAAAACCGACTGGCTGGGCCGCCCGCGCGGTTATGCCCACGCCCTCAACGGCATCGACTTGCAGGTGCGCCGTGGGGAAACCCTGGGGATTGTCGGCGAGTCCGGCTGCGGTAAAAGCACCCTCGCCCAATTGCTGATGGGCCTGGTCAAGCCCAGTGACGGTGAAGTGGACTGGGTCTACGAAAGTGCCCGGGAACGCCACCGGCATGTGCAGATCGTATTCCAGGACCCGCAATCGTCCCTCGACCCGCGCCTGCCCATCTGGAAAATCATCACCGAGCCGCTGTTCGCCCTTGGCGACACGCCCAAGAGTGAAATGCGCACCATCGCGGCCAAGGTCGCCGCGCAGGTAGGCATTCGTGCCGAATACCTGGACCGTTACCCGCACCAGTTTTCCGGTGGCCAGCGCCAACGGATCGCCATCGCCCGCGCGCTGGCGTCCAACCCGAGCATCCTGGTGCTGGACGAGCCGACCTCGGCCCTGGATATCTCGGTGCAGGCGCAAATCCTCAACCTGCTGGCCGAGCTGCAACGGCGGCTGGGGCTGACCTACATCCTGATCTCCCACAACGTTTCGGTGGTGCGGCACATGGCCGACCGGGTGGCGGTGATGTACCTGGGGCAGATCGTGGAACTGGGGTGTGCCGAGCAAGTGCTGGAGCAGCCGAAGCATCCGTATACCCAGCTGTTGCTGGAAGCGGTGCCCAAGCTGGGGGTGGCGCTGGACGATGCGTATGTCAGTGCACCGACAGAGCTGCCGGGGAACCGGGTGTTGCCGGGTGGGTGTTTCTTTCTCGACCGCTGCCCGAGGCGTACACAAGGCTGTGAGCGGCCGCAGCGGTTGACGGGTGGGATGAGTCAGCAGGTGCGCTGTCACCTGGAACATCCGTGAGGCGTCCTTAACAAAATTTTCATGATTGCGCGGCTATGATCCGCCACCTCGTTGGGGAGTAGCCTGCTTCGGATTCTCGAAGCGTTCGTATCAACATTCTCGGCAACATGCCGTGGTGCGAACACCATTTTGGTTGGTGAGACCAGCGACACATCCATGCCTGAAGTCGGGCGTGTGGTTGTGTCGTTGACTCATACAGCCCGACTGGAAGCCTTACCGTGAACCCCATTTCCCTGATTCTTCTCGCCCTTGCCATGTCCACGGACGCCTTTGCGGCGGCCATTGGCAAAGGTTCCAGCCTGCACAAACCACGCCTGACCGAAGCCCTACGGGCCGGGCTGATCTTTGGTGTGATTGAAGCGATCACGCCGATTATCGGCTGGGCCATCGGCCAGGCCGCCACTCGCTGGGTGCAAAACTGGGACCACTGGATCGCCTTTACCTTGCTGGTAGCCCTGGGTCTGCACATGATCTACAACGGTTTGAAGGCCGATGATCCAGAAGAAGAGAAACCGAGCCAGCACTCGTTCATGATTCTTGCCGTGACCGCGTTTGCCACCAGCATTGATGCCCTGGCGGTGGGCGTAGGCCTGGCGTTTGTCGACGTGAATATCCTGGTGGCCGCTGCGGCGATCGGCTTGGCGACGATGACCATGGTAACCATCGGCATGATGCTTGGCCGGGTGTTGGGGACTGTGGTCGGCAAGCGCGCCGAGATGGTTGGCGGCGTGGTGTTGATGCTGGTGGGTGCGACGATTTTGTATGAGCACCTGTCGGCCTAGAAACCGGCGAAGATCAAAATGTGGGAGCGGGCTTGCTCGCGAAAGCGGTGGTTCAGCCAGCCTATTGAGCGACTGACACACCGCCTTCGCGAGCAAGCCCGCTCCCACACAAGCCCGCTCCTACAGGGATCTGCGGCGATCAATCAGGCCGCGTGTTTTTCTTTCTTCAGGCTCTCGATGTCGATCACGAACCGATACTTCACATCCCCCTTGAGCATGCGCTCGTAGGCGTCATTGATGCCCTGGATGTCGATCATCTCGATGTCCGAGACAATCCCGTGCCTGGCGCAGAAATCCAGCATGTCCTGGGTTTCCTGGATGCCACCGATCAACGACCCGGCCAGGCTGCGACGCTTGAAGATCAGGTTGAACACGGTCGGTGACGGGTGCGGGCTATCCGGGGCGCCCACCAGGGTCATGGTGCCGTCGCGCTTGAGCAGGTTGAGGAAGGCGTCGAGATTGTGGGACGCGGCCACGGTGTTGAGGATGAAGTCCAGGGAGTTGGCAACCTTGGCCATTTCGTCCGCGTTCTTCGACACCACCACTTCATCGGCCCCCAGGCGCAGGCCGTCTTCGCGCTTGTTCGGCGAGGTGGTGAACAGCACCACGTAGGCGCCCATGGCATGAGCGATTTTCACCGCCATATGGCCCAGGCCACCGAGGCCGACAACGCCGACGCGCTTGCCCGGCCCGACGTTCCAGTGGTGCAGCGGTGAGTAGGTGGTGATGCCTGCACACAGCAGCGGCGCGACCGCCGCCAGGTTGCTCTCGTCGTGGGAGATGCGCAGGACGAACTTCTCCTTGACCACGATATTGTCCGAGTAGCCGCCGAAGGTGTTTTCGCCGCCAAAAGCCGGGCCGTTGTAGGTGCCGGTGAAGCCGTTTTCGCAATACTGCTCCTCGCCCTCGGCGCAGGATTCGCAGTGCTGGCAGCTGTCGACCATGCAGCCGACACCGGCCAAATCGCCCACCTTGAACTTGCTGACATTGGCGCCCACGGCGGTCACTCGGCCAACGATTTCATGGCCCGGTACCGACGGGTACAGGGTGTTTTTCCATTCGTTGCGTACGGTGTGCAGGTCCGAGTGGCAGACGCCGCAATAGAGGATGTCGATCTGCACATCATCGGCCCCGGGGGCGCGACGTTCGAACGTGAAGGGTTTGAGGGAATCCTTGGAGTCACGAGCGGCGTAGCTGTAAGTCTTGGCCATTTCGTTCACCTGTTTGTTCAGACGGTAGAAAGCAGTTGACCAGCATAGACGCTGAACCGTTCAACCGAGCACAGGCATACAAGTCCCTCGTCAGATTCTGCGCCTATAGTATTGGCTGCCCTCTCACCCAAGGAGTTTTGCCATGAGCACCCTACGCACACAAGACGGTACCGAGCTCTACTACAAGGACTGGGGCACCGGCAAACCGGTGCTGTTCAGCCACGGCTGGCCGCTGGATGCCGATATGTGGGAATACCAGATGGAGTACCTGAGCAGCCGCGGCTACCGCACCATCGCGTTCGACCGCCGTGGTTTTGGCCGCTCGGACCAGCCCTGGACCGGTAACGACTACGACACCTTTGCCGACGATATCGCCCAGTTGATCAACCATCTGGATCTGCAGGACGTGACCCTGGTGGGCTTCTCCATGGGCGGCGGCGATGTCAGCCGCTATATCGCCCGCCATGGCAGCGCGCGCGTGGCCGGGCTGGTGTTGCTGGGGGCGGTGACGCCGCTGTTCGGGCAAAAGCCGGATTACCCGCAAGGTGTCGAGATGGCAGCGTTTGACGGGTTCAAGGCCGCACTGCTGAAGGATCGCGCGCAGTTCCTGGCAGACTTCAATACGCAGTTCTATGGCATCAACAAGGGCCAACAGGTCTCCAGCGGTGTATTGACTCAAACACTGAACATCGCCCTGCTCGCCTCGCTCAAGGCGACGGTGGATTGCGTCACCGCGTTCTCGGAAACCGATTTCCGCCCGGACATGGCCAGGATCGACGTGCCGACCCTGGTTATCCACGGTGATGGCGACCAGATCGTGCCGTTCGAAACTACCGGCAAGGTCGCCGCGCAGATGATCAAAGGCGCGCAGTTGAAGGTGTACAAGGATGCCCCCCATGGTTTTGCGGTGACCCACCAGCAAGCCTTGAACGAAGATCTGCTGGCCTTCCTGCAACGCTGAGCCGATTGCGTTCTCCTGCGACGGCTTATTTCTGGCCGGGCTGACACCCGGCCTTTTCAGGCAGTCGTACTATTCCCCGGTGCCGGCAAACCCCGCTACGATCTCGTCGATCACCACCCGCACCCGGGCGGTATGCCGCAGGTCGGCATGGGTCACCAGCCACACATCGTAGGGCAACGGCCGCGTACGGTCCGGCCACAGCCGCACCAGGCCGTCGCGTTCGCCGGAAACTATCGGAACCTCACCGATACCGATCCCTGCGGCGATGGAGCGGCGTACCAACAGGCTTGAACTCAAGGCCGCAACAATACGTCCGCGTCCCAGCGGCTCGCTGACCAGGGTCAGGTCCTTCTGGCTTTGCAGGTGCGGCTGGTACACCACCAGGTCGTGTCCTTCGAACAGGCTGCCCGGCTCGGGTGCGCCGTGCCGATCGATATACGCTTGCGAGGCAAACAGCCCCACCGGCCAGCGGGCGATGCGCCGGGCGATCAGGTCGGGGTTGTCCGGGCGGGTATTGCGCACCGCGATATCGGCTTCGCGTTTGGCCAGGTTAAGCAACTGGGTCGAAGCGTCCATCTGCACGCGCACGTCAGGGTGCGCATCGTGCAGCCGGGCAATGGCCGGAATCAGGAAGTCGATGGCCAGGGAATCTGTGGTGGTCACCCGTACGGTGCCGGTCAGGCGGTCGTCCAGGCCCAGGACCTGACGCTCCAGGTCAAGGGCCGAGCGCTCCATGTTCTCCACCGATTGCAACGCGGCCTCACCCACGGCGGTCAGCGCATAGCCCTCGGAGGTGCGCAGGAACAACGTTGCGTTCAGGGACTTTTCCAGGGCATTGACCCGTCGCCCCACGGTGGCCTGATCCACCCCCAGCACCCGCGCGGCCCCGCGCAGTGTGGACTCGCGGCACACCGCGAGGAACACCCGCGCATCGTCCCAATTCATGGCTTTCCCCTTAGATGCATTTTTGCATCAGTGTGACGTGTAATCGCAGCATTATTGCATCGCTTATCACGGCTATGCTGGGCACCAGAGAAAATACCCAGGATCGCCAGCAGGCTGAACCGCTCGGTAACGGGCGCGGTCCCAACCCATACGTTCATTGCTACAGGTGCGCTCAAATGACTCTGCCCCACGAAATGACCCTGATCGAAATCACCAGCCCCGGCGGCCCCGAAGTCCTGCAACCACGCCAGGAGCCGGTACCTGTCGCCGGCCCCGGCGAAGTGCTGATCCGCGTGCACGCCGCCGGCGTCAATCGCCCGGACGCCCTGCAACGCGCCGGCACGTATCCGATGAAACCCGGCATGAGCCCGATTCCCGGGCTGGAAGTGGCCGGTGTGGTGGTCGCGCTGGGCGAAGGCGTCAGCGAGTACGCGCTGGGCGACAAGGTGTGCGCCCTGACCAATGGCGGCGGTTATGCGCAGTACTGCGCAGTGCCCGCCAGCCAGACCTTGCCGGTTCCCGACGGCCTGGACTGGATTCAGGCGGCAGCGATCCCGGAAACCTTCTTCACCGTATGGGCCAACCTGTTCGGCATCGGCGGTGCGCATAAAGGCCAGCGCGTGTTGATCCATGGCGGCACCAGCGGCATCGGCACCACCGCGCTGATGCTCTGCCGCGAGTTCGGTATCGAAGCGTTCGCCACCGCCGGCAGCGTGGAAAAATGCGCCGCCATCCGCGAGCTGGGAGCCGAGCCGATCAACTACCGGGAACAGAATTTCGCCGAGGTCATCGCTGACAAGACCGCAGGCAAGGGTGTCAATGTGGTCCTCGACATCATGGGTGGCTCCTACCTGAACGACAACATCAGCGCCCTGGCCATGGAAGGTCGCCTGGTGATGCTGGGCTTCCTCGGCGGCGCACGCGCCAAAGACATCGACCTGCTGGCGATCCTCGGCAAACGCGCGATCGTTACCGGCTCGTTGTTGCGCTCACGCACCCGGGAAGAAAAAGCCGCGATTGCCGCACAACTGCGCGAACACGTGTGGCCGGTGCTGTCGGCCGGGCGTTGCCTGCCGATGATCGATGAGGTGTATGCCTATACCGACGCCGCGAAGGCCCATGCGCGCATGGAAGGTGGCGACCATATCGGCAAGATTGTGTTGCGGGTGGATTGATAAACATGCGGAAAAACGGTTTATAACGCCATCAGAACAAAACACTGCGGTTAATGGAGGCTTCATGAAACTGGTCGGCATGCTGGACTCGCCCTACGTGCGCCGCGTGGCCATTTCCCTGGAACTGTACGGCGTCGCGTTCGAACACCAGGCACTGTCGGTGTTCAGCACCTTCGATGAGTTTTCCGGGATCAACCCGGTAGTCAAGGCACCGACGCTGGTGCTCGACGACGGCACGGTGCTGATGGATTCCGGCTTGATCCTCGAGTACCTGGAAGCCCTGGCGCCGGCCGGCAGCCGATTGTTGCCCCCGTCAGCCCCAGCGCTTGCCAGGGATCTGCAAGTGATCGGCCTGGCGCTGGCAGCGTGCGAAAAGACCGTGCAGATCGTCTACGAACATCACCTGCGGCCCGCCGAAAAACTGCATCAGCCGTGGATCGACCGCGTGACCGGGCAACTGCTGGCGGCCTATGCGTTATTGGAGGCGCGGGTGGCCGAGCGCGACAGCGACTTGCCGCTGACCCAGGCGAGCCTGACGGTGGCGGTCGCCTGGTCCTTCACCCAGCTGAAGATAGCCGACGTCGTGAAGGCCGATGCGTTTCCCCACTTGCAACGCCACGCGGCCCTCGCCGAGCAGCACCCGGCATTCGGCAAATACCCGATCGAGTAGCCCGTGCCTACCCGGCATACACCGGGTAATCGGTGAAGCCCACCTCGGTGCCGCCATACAGGCCGTCCGCGTTCAACGGGTTCAGCGGCCAACCGTTGAGCAGGCGTTGGGGCAAGTCGGGATTGGCAATGTACGGCCGGCCAAACGCGATCAGGTCTGCCAGCCCCGCCTCTACCAGCCGCACGCCGCGCTCTGCGGTGTAGCGGCCGGCGTAGATGATCCGACCGCTGAAGGTGTCACGCACCGCCTGGCGGAACGACTCGGGCAACTCGGGGGCATTGTCCCAGTCGGCCTCGGCAATCGACACGTAGGCGATGCCGGCCGCCTCAAGCACCTTGATCGCCTCGATGTAGGTGTGATGCGGGTCTTCCTCGACGAGGCCGATGTAGACCCGGTCCTGGTCAGTGCCGCTGAACAACGGCGCAAAGCGCACACCCAGGCGTTGCGGGCCGACTACTTCGGCCACCGCCTCGACGATTTCCCGCAGGAACCGCAGGCGATTGTGCAGTGAGCCACCGTATTCGTCGTCGCGCTGGTTGGAATGCGCCGAGATGAACTGGTTGACCAGGTAGCCGTTGGCCGAATGAATTTCCACGCCATCGAAACCGGCGGCCAATGCATTTTTTGCAGCCTGGGCGTAAAGCCCCACCAACTCCTTGACCTCGGCGGTAGCCAGGGCGCGCGGCTCGGGTGGCTGCACCAACTTACCGGTGGCGGGCCCGGTTGCAACGAATGCCTTGGCTTGCTGCGGCTGGATCGCCGACGGCGCAACGGGTGCTGCGCCGTCGGGCTGCAGTTCGTGATGGGACACGCGACCCACATGCCAAAGCTGGGCGAAGATCACGCCGCCTTCGGCATGCACGGCATCGGTCACAGTACGCCAGCCGTCAATCTGCTCCGGTGTGTAGATGCCCGGGGTCCAGGCGTAACCCTGGCCGCGAGGCTCGATCTGCGTGCCCTCGCTGACCATGAAGCCGGCGGTGGCGCGCTGGCGGTAATAAAGCGCCATCAAGTCCGTGGCGATATCACCGGGCTGGGCACTTCGCTGGCGGGTAAGCGGCGGCAGGACGATGCGGTTTTTCAGGGTGTGGTGCCCCAGTGTGATCGGGGTACCTAAAGCGCTGTTGCTCATGGGGGAAAGTTCCGGATTCAAATTTCAGACAAGCAGAAGCTGCCGGCTCCCGGTCAGGGGAGCCGCCAACAACGTTCTTTTTGGGGGATTTGGCGGGTTACGCGGTCAGCTTCAACAGCGCTTTGGCAACGTCACTGGAACTGGCAGGATTCTGCCCGGTGACCAGCAGGCCATCTTCAATCACAAAGGATTGCCAATCGGCACCCTTCTCATACGTGCCGCCCAGCGCCTTGAAATCATCCTCGATCAGGAAAGGCACCACGTCGGTCAGGCCAACCGCTGCTTCTTCGGAGTTGGAGAAGCCGGTGACGCGTCGGCCCTTGACCAGCGGCTCGCCGTTGACCGCCTTGACGTGACGCAAGGCACCCGGGGCGTGGCACACAAAGCCAATCGGCTTGCCCGCACGCTCGAAGGCTTCGATCAGGGCGATGGAGGTTTTCGACTCTGCCAGGTCCCACAGCGGGCCGTGGCCGCCTGGGTAGAACACGGTGTCGAAGTCGCCGGCGTTGACCGACTCCAGCTTCACGGTGGTGGCCAGGGCCTGTTGCGCCGCCGGGTCAGCGGCGAAGCGGCGGGTCTGGTCGGTTTGCGAATCCGGCAGGTCGCTGACCGGGTCCAGGGGCGGTTGCCCACCGGCCGGCGAAGCCAGGGTCACGTCGGCCCCGGCGTCCTTGAACGCGTAGTAGGGAGCAGCAAATTCTTCGAGCCAGAACCCGGTCTTGCGGCCGGTGTTGCCAAGCTGGTCGTGAGAAGTCAAAACCATCAATACTTTCATGTGCCAGTGCCTCGGGGTGATGTGGGTTGGAATGGAATCAAGCTTAGGAGCCGGGCCAAAACCGCACAATGTCATGTCCGCAAGGATTCCGGACATTGCGCCAAGGCGGTTGCCGTTTCCCTGGCACACGCCGACAATCACCGCTCCGCGCCCCCTGGAGAGATGAGATGCACAGCATTGCGCTGATGGTGTACCCGAACTTTCAATCCTTGAGCCTCAGCCTGGGCTCGGTGTTCGAGTGCGCGAATCTGCTGCGTGGCGAGCAGGCGTATGAATTTCACCTGGTGTCGGAAAGTGGCGGCCCGATCATGACGTCCCAGGGCTTCTCGGTGAACAGTACGCCGATCCGGCCCGAGGGCTATGACACATTGATCGTCAGCGGTTACCTGGAGTTCCAACTGCCTGACGCCAGCCTGCCGAGGCTGGTCCAGGCGGCGTCCAAACAGTCGCGACGGATTGCTTCGTTGTGCATGGGCATCTTCGTGCTGGCCGAGGCCGGATTGCTTGAAGGCAAGCGCGCCACCACCCACTGGCTGCACGCACCGGCCTTTGCCAAGCGCTACCCGCAGATTCGCCTGGAGGAAGACAAGCTGTTCGTGGTCGACGGCCAGATCTGGACCGGTGCCGGCATGAGCGCCGGGGTGGACCTGGCACTGGCGATGGTGGAGAACGACCTGGGCAGCGACCTCGCCCGCCGCATCGCGCGCAAGCTGGTGATTGCCCAGCGCCGTGGCAGCGAACAGTCGCAGCTATCGGCGTTGCTGGAACTCGACCCCAAGTCCGACCGTGTGCAGCTGGCCCTGGCCTACGCCCGGGAGAACCTGACCCACGACCTTTCGGTCGAGGCCCTGGCGGCCGTGGCGCGGCTCAGCCCACGCCAGTTCAGCCGGGTGTTTCGCGAGGAGACCGGGCAAACCCCGGCCAAGGCCATCGAATCCCTGCGGGTGGAAGCCGCCCGGGCAATGATGGAAACCAGTCGGCACCCGGTGGAAGTGGTCGCCCGCGAGACCGGGTTCGGTGATCGCGAGCGCATGCGCCAGGCGTTCCTGCGGGCGTTCGGCCAGCCGCCACAGGCGATGCAGGCGGCATTGTTCAGTGCAGGGGCTGGCGCAGCGTTTAGCTGATGCCTCAGTGCAGCGCCGCCCGCGTCACCAGGAAGCTCAGCAGGTTCGGCTCATCGTCCAGCTCGATGGCCTGCACCGGACGCGGCAGGTTATCCAACACCGTGCGCCAGAACGCCTGGCTCACTTCATCCTGATCATAGAAACGCACCAGCCAGTTCGCCTCGCCGCTGCTCAACACCTGAGTGGCGATGGCGCGGCCAATGCCCTTGCGGCGGTAGCGTTTGAGGATGAACAGGTCCGCCAGTTCCAGCGCATCGATCCCCGGCAGTTCGCTGCCTTCGATCAGCAGGAAGCCGGCGATGAAGCCGTCGACCAGCAGCAGGTTGGCACTCCACTGCGGGTCTTCCCAGTAGCGGGCCAGGTGCTCCTCATGGATGTAGAAGCGACCGTCCACCTCGACATCTTCCTGTTCCCAGTCCGAGGACTCGTAGGCGTAGAACTGGTAAAGGTTGGCGATCAACGTGGCGTGTTCCGGGCCGGTCTCGATCAGTTCGACGGTGGTATCGGGGATTGCAGGCATGGGCATCTCGGCAAAAAAACAGGCTGCCATTGTCAACAAAGCCACCTGCAATGCCAATACACCGGCCAAGCTTTCTGCTTGCTGAACCGATCGCGCTTTTCTCGTGTCAACGACAAAATCGTTACAAAGTTAGACTAAACTCCGCGTCACTTCCCTCCCCTTGCTTTCAGGATAAGTACTTTGACAAACGTCTGCACCAGCGGCCTCGATGTCGGCTTTGCGTCCCTGGATTACCTGCAAATAGGCATCCTGGGCATCATTCAGGGCATCACCGAATTGTTGCCCGTGTCTTCCACCGCCCACATGCGCATCGTGCCCGCCCTGCTCGGCTGGCCGGATCCCGGCTCGGCGTTTTCCGCAGCCATGCAGTTGGCCGCACTGGCAGCAGTGGTCAGTTACTTCTGGAAGGATGTACGGCAGGTCACGGTCGGCAGCATCACTGCGGTGCGCCAGGGTGACTACAACAACCAGTGGTTCAAGCTGGCGGTGGCCATTGTGCTGGCGACGATTCCGATCGGGATTGCCGGGATAGCCTTGTCGTCGACCCTCAACTCCTGCAACTCGCCGCTGCGCGGGCTGATGGTGATCGGGATTTCCTGCCTGGTGATGGCGGTGCTGCTGGCGGCGGCTGAACTCAGCGCGAGGCATAAGCGCACGGTGGGCGAAATGCGCCTGCGGGATGCGCTGATTGTCGGCATTGCGCAGATCGGCGCGCTGATTCCAGGGGTTTCCCGCTCGGGTTCGACCCTGACCGCCGCACTGTTCCTCAACTTCAAGCGTGAAGAAGCGGCGCGGTTTTCGTTCCTGCTGGGCTTGCCGGCGATCGCCCTGGCGGGTTTGAAGGAACTGTGGGTGTTGTTCCATGCCGACCTGCCCGCCCACGCCTGGCCGCATTTGATCTTTGGCCTGGTGGTTGCCAGTGTCTCAGCGTTCTTCGCGATCTGGGGCCTGATGAAGTTCCTGGAGCGATTCTCCACCTGGCCGTTCGTGATCTACCGCGCGGTGCTGGGGGTGTTCCTGATTGTGGCGGTGAGCACCGGGTTGTTGGCCTAAGGCGCGCGGTCGGCCAGTTCTTCGAGCAAATCCGCTGACGGTATGAAGAACAGGCCCCCGGTGACCGCCGTGCTGAAGTCCAGCAGGCGGTCATAGTTGCCGACCGGTCGGCCGACAAACATGTTCTCCAGCATCAACTCCAAAGGCTCTGGCGAGCGCGCGTAGCCGATAAAGTACGTCCCGAATTCCCCCGCGCCCGGCCGGCCAAAGGGCATGTTGTCCCGCAGGATTTTCACCTCCTCGCCGTCCTTGGTGATGGTGGTCAATGCACTGTGGGAATTGCTCGGCTTGGTCGCATCGTCGAGCTCGATGTCCGACAACTTGGTGCGCCCGATCACCCGCTCCTGCGCCTCCACCGACAATTCATTCCAGGCCTGCATGTTGTGCAGGTACTTCTGCACCATTACATAGCTGCCGCCGCTGAACGCCGGATCCTCATCACCGACGATGGTGAAACCCACCGCCTTGCGCCCGACCGGGTTCTCGGTGCCGTCGACAAAACCGATGATGCTGCGCATGTCGAAATAGCGGAAACCCTGGACCTCGTCCACCACCGTCACCGCATCCCCCAGCGCCGCCATCAACTGGGTGGCCAATTCGAAACACAGGTCCATCTGCTCGGCACGAATGTGCAGCAGGATATCCCCCGGCGTGGCCGGCGCCAGGCGCCCGGCCACGCCCACTTCCTTGAACGGATGCAACGCTGCTGGCCGCGGCCCCCCGAACAGCGCGTCCCACGCCTTGGAGCCAAACCCTGCGACACACGTCAGGTTGCCGGCTGGCACCCGCTTGCCGACCGAGCGCACCAGGCCGGCGATATCGGCGCACCAGCTGCGCACCGCCTCAGCCGAGTCATTGCCAGGCGCCAGGGTCGCGACCATGAAAATGGCGCTGCTGGTGATCGGGCTGCAGACGGATTGGGGTTCAAGGTTTTGATCGGATGGCGATGTCATTGAGAGGTCCACGGGTGGCGGTCGAGATTCAACGAGCGCAGATTAGCAGACCACCTAACCCTGTGGGAGCTGTCGAGCTTTAGCGAGGCTGCGAAGGCGGCAGCAGTGTCAACATTGATGCTGCCTGACCCACCGCTATCGCAGCCTCGCTAAAGCTCGACAGCTCCCACACTGGATTTTCGTTTATGCGCCACTTGTGCATTTCCTCCGGACAAATCCCACAACGGGGGCTCCCGTCCTGCGCCCTCCCGATGGTAGTGTGTGAAATTGTTTCTGACCTTTCGATCAGACATTTCTCACTCACTCCCTGCAAAGGAATGCCCTCAGCAATGGATTTTTCCCTCAAGCAACTGGCCGTAGCCACCCTGATGGCCGCCAGCCTTTCGGTGTTCACCACCCAAGCTCAAGCCAACCTCACCCCGCAACAGAATGCGATCATCCTGAAGACCTTCAGTGACGCTTCGGTCAAGGATTTCAGGCAGTTTCTCGGTAGCCTGGCCAAGAGTGACGTGGCCAAGAGCGACAACCTCGGCCCGGCTATCAGCGCATTCCTCGACAACAAGGACCTGACCGCCGACCAGCAGAATGAAATCCATCGCCTGCTGGGCCTGTATGCGCGAGTGAAGTACGGCGCTGCCGCCACTGAAACCCTGCGCGAACTGGTGGAGATCCCGACGTTCCAGGTGGCCGGCGTAGCCCAGCACGACAACCCCGAGTTCATCAAGATCGCCGCCAAGATCAAGAGCCTGGCCGAGTCGTTCAACCTGAACTTCCGCAACATCGACAACCGCGTCTACGAGATTTCCCTGGAAGGCAGCGGCGATGAAGTGGTCGGCATCCACGCTCACGCGGACGTGGTACCGGTAACCCCGGAAAACTGGGTGCTCAAGGACGGCACCAAGCTCGACCCATTCAAGGTCACGCTGATCGGCGACCGGATGTATGGTCGCGGCACCGAGGATGACAAGAACGGCATCGTGGTGGCGATGTACGCGATGAAGGTGATCAAGGAAGAGAAGCTGCCGCTGGCGCGCAATTTCAAGCTGCTGGTGGACACCACCGAGGAAACCTCCGGCGACGCGATCCCATACTACTTCGAGCACAACCCAACGCCCAACTACAACCTGGCGCTGGACGGCGGCTACCCGGTGGTGATCGCCGAGAAAGGCTACGGCACGGTCATGGCCAAGTTCCCCAAGCGCAAGGCTGAAGGCAAAGGCGCAGAAATCATCTCGATGACCGGCGGCAAGGCCACCAACCAGATTCCGTCGGCGTCGGTGGTGACATTGCTCAGCGACAAGCCTGCCGAACTGGCCGCCAGCCTGCAAAAGGCCGGCAGCGAGTACGCCAAGCGCAATGGCGGCGACTTTGAAGTGGCGGCCAAGGTCGTCGGCAAGGACGTTCAGTTGACCGTCACTGGCGTGTCCGCCCACTCCTCCGAACCGGAATCCGGGGTGAACCCGGTAGCCAGGGTCCTCGACTTCCTCAACAGCCTCGACGGCAAGGTCGCGCTCAAGCACAACCAGTTCACCGACGCCGCGCACTACGCCGCCAACAACTGGGGCCTGGATTACCTGGGCGCCAAGCTGGGCGTGGGCTTCTCCGATGCGTTCATGGGCCCGCTGACCACCTCGCTGACCTATGTGGGCGAAGATGACACTACCTTCAAGCTGGCGGTCAACCTGCGGGTGCCAAAGGGCAAGTCACCGGAAGCGCTCAAGGCCGAAATCGCTGACAAGCTCAGCGCCTGGACCAAGAAAAACCACGTGGCTGTGACCTTCGATTACTCGATCGCCGAGCCGATGTACCGCAACCCTGAGGGCGAGTGGGTCAAGGCGCTGTTGGCGGTGGCCAGCGAGAACCTGGGCATGGAGCACAAGTACGGCACGTCTGCCGGCGCTACCTCGGTGCATGAGCTGCCCAACGGCGTGCAATTCGGCCTGGCACGGCCGGAGGTCAAGTACACCGGCCATACCGACAACGAGTTCAAGACCGTCGACCAGTTCCTGCTGGACCTGCAGATCGTCACCGAAATGATGGGCCGCATCGGGCAACTGCCGAAGCTCTGACCTGCCCTTCGGACCCGCCGTCCTGGCGGGTCCACTAAGCGATACGCCAGCCTTTCGATGCTCGCCGCTGCGCGAGGAACCGGGCATAGCGCCCTTGCCTTGCGGTCAATTGCTCAGGCGTGCCCTGCTCCACGATCCGGCCTTCATCGAGCACCACGATCTGGTCGGCCATCACCACCGTCGACAACTGATGCGCGATCACGATCAGCGTGCATGTGCCGCGCAAGCGTGCCAGGGTTTCGGCGATGACCGCCTGGTTCTCGGCGTCCAGTGCTGCCGTGGCTTCGTCCACCAGCAGGATCGGCGCGCCCTTGATCAACGCACGGGCGATCGCGACACGCTGACGCTCGCCACCGGACAGGCGTGCCCCGCCCTCACCCACCGTGGTCGACAGGCCCATGGGCAGGCGCTCGATAATCTCTTGCACGCCAGCCTGCCGCGCGGCCTCCAGTACTTGTGCGTCGCTGGCGTCGGGTTTGCCGAGGCGAATGTTGTCGGCGACGCTGCCCTGGAACAGGTACGTGTCCTGGAAGATCTGGCTGATCTGCGCGTTGAGCTGCTCGCCGGACATCTGTCGCACATCCACGCCTGCGATGCACACCTGGCCCTGGCTGACCTCGAAAAACCGTGCGACCAACCGCAACAGCGTGGTCTTGCCCGAACCGGAAGCCCCCACCAGCGCGGTCATGCTGCCGGGCTCAATACGCAGGTTCACCCCGCGCAGCACGTCCCGCGAACCGGCCGCGTGGCGAAAGCTCACATCGAACAATTCCACCGAGGCATCCCGTGGAGATTGCGGCGCGCTCGGCGCCTTCAGGGGCGACGCGGCCAATATCTCGCGCACCGCCTCAAGCTGCACCCCGGCGCCGCGCAACGTTTCGCCATAGCCGGCCACCTCCAGCAACGGGTCGATGAAGCGGCTGACCAGCAACAGCGACACCATCACCGCAATCACCGAGCCCACGTGCAAGGCATTTCCCAGGTAAGCGTCAAGCCAAAGCGCGGCGGCGATCAACAAGGCCGCGAACACCACCTGCACCAGCCACATGTTCAGCAGAATCGAGGTGGCGGACAGCAGGATCAGGCGCGCCCCGGTCGCGTGCTGCTGCTCGATCGCCCGTTGCAGGAACACCGAGCTGCCGCCGCCACTGAAGGCACGCAACACCGACTGCGACTGGGCGAACTCCAGCATGCGCTGGCTGGTGTCGGCCGAGCTGCGCTGGAACGCCCGGTCGGCGCGCCGCCCAAGGCGGGCGCTGAGCCAGAACGCGCCGCCGAGAATCGGCAACGCCAGCAAGGCAATCAGGCCCATTTTCCAGTGCAGCACAAACAACGCCAGTACCAGCACCAATGGCGTCACCACGCCGCTGAGCACCGGAGTAAATACATGGGCCGGCAGCTGGGCCACGGCCATCATGCCCTGGGTCACCACCTGGTTGAGCCGCGCCGTGTTATCGGGCGTGAACCAACCGACAGGCAGTTCGGCCACATGGTCGCCGATGCGCTGGCGCCCGCCTTGCAGCACCGCCACACCCACCGCGACGCCAGCCTTTTCAACCTCGCGTCGCGTGGCCCAACACGTCGCCACCGCCGCCAGGAACACCACCAGCCACAACGCCGCTTCGGCCAGATCACCGTTGAGCATGTCGGTGAGTACCGGCACCAGGGCGGCGAGGGTCAGCCCGCACAGCGCACCGTAGAACATCACTTTCCCGACATAGCGACGGAAGACCGGCCCGTCATCGCCCAACAGTTCGATAAAGGTTTTCAGCATGTCGGCAGCGCCTGTTCGCGGGTCTGTTTGTAACCGCCCGACGCCCACAGGCGCGCATAACGGCCCTCTTGCGCGATCAGTCGAGGATGGGTGCCCTGTTCAACAATACGGCCATTTTCCAGCACGATGATGTGGTCGGCGTGCATCACGGTATCGAGGCGATGGGCAATCACCAACAGCGTGCGCCCTTGGGCAAAGCGCGACAGCGCCTCCTGGATTGCCACCTCGTTTGCGGCATCGGCGGCGGCCGTGGGTTCATCCAGCACCAGCACCGGCGGCGCCAGCAATACTGCGCGGGCGATGCTGATACGCTGCTGCTCGCCACCGGACAACTGCGCGTCCTCACCGATCACCGAGGCATAGCCCCGTGGCAAGCCGATGATGCACTCATGAATATTCGCGGCCCGTGCCGCCGCCTCGATTTCCTTGCGGCTGGCGCTGGGCCGGCCGAGGGCGATGTTTTCGGCAACGCTGGCGTGGACCAGGCGCACCTCTTGCAGCACAAAGCCGATCAGGTTGTAGAGCTGCGAGGTCTCGATCTGCCGCAGGTCGACGCCGCCCAGGGTGATACGCCCCTCGGTCGGGTCAAAAAACCGCAGCAGCAGGCGCGCCAGGGTCGACTTGCCCGAACCCGAGGCGCCGACGATGGCGGTTACGGTGCCGGGCTTGAGGGTAAAGCTGATGTTCGACAGTACCGGGTGCTGCGGGTCATAGGCGTACCCGAGGTTTTCGACGCGTACTTCGGCGTCCTTGGGCAAGCGTTCGCACCCCGGCTCCACCTGGGCCAGCACCGGCGTCGCCAGCAGTGCCTGCACGCGCTGGGCCGCGCCGGTGGCGTTGTCCAGATCATGCACGATGTAACTCAGCAGCATCAGTGGCGCGCAAATGCCCGGTGCAACGATGGCGAACGGCAGCACCTCCACCGCGCTGATCCAGCCCAGGCTGACAAACACCAGGCCAAACGTCAGCACCATGGCGAGCACCGTCACCGGGGCGATCATCGCGTTGGCATTGGCCATCGTCCCCACCAGTGGACGGGTGAACTCAACGAAGGCTTCGCTGAAATCATCCACCGCCTCGCGGTAACTGGCGTGGGCCTTGCCGGTGGCACCGAAGGCCTTGACCACCGGAATGCCGTTGACGAACTCGACCACCGCGTTATTGACCCGGGTCATGCGCTCGACAAAGGACTGCATGTGGCTGCCGCTGGCTTTCATCGCCCGGGTAAAAAACAGCAAAAATCCCGGAAACGGCAACAGCGAGACCAGCGCCATCCGCCAGTCCACCATGAACAGATAAGCCGCCGACAGCAGCACGGCCCCGGCACAACGGCCCACGGTGGTGTAGAAGTGCGCAGTCAGGCTATGCAGGGTGCCGATGTCGTCCTGCATCGCCTGCTTGACCTCGCCCGATGCCCGCTCGGTGAACCAGCCCAGCGGCACCTGGCTCAGGCGCTGGGCGATGGCCAGGCGCAAGTGGCGAGTGATGTGGTTGTCGGCCAGGTGCGCGACCGTCTCCGCAACTGTCATCAACAGCAGGCCCGCGAACAGGCTCGCCAGGCTGAGGCTGATGGTCAACCAGACCTCGCCCGATGCCTGGGCCATCGACGGCGCGCCGAGGGCGACCCTGGCGATATGCACAATGCCCCCCAGCGGCACCAGCGTCAGCATACTGCCCACACCGGCCAGCAGTGCCGCAGCGATCAGTCGCCCGCGCACCGGCCGCAACACTTGCGAGACCGCGCCGCGCCCACTGGGTTTGGCCGCAGCCACATCCTTGTTACTCATGAAGTCTCCCTGACTGAATGAGCCTTTGCTCGCCCTTACCTTATCTTCCGAACGAGCGGCCAAAACCCTCAATCGAAACCTCAAGGAATTTTCAGGCAGGGGCGCGGACCGTCACCCAATAGCGGGTGCGCCGCACCACCTGGATCGGCAACGCGGCGGCCAGGTTGTCCAGCGCCAGGTCGGTGTTGTCCAGGTGCAATACACCGCTGACCCGCAGCATCGCAACCTCAGGCGCACAGCGCAGTACACCGGGGCGGTAGCGTCCCAGCTCGGCGATCAGTTCGTCCAGCCGGGTGCCATCGGCCACCAACAGGCCCTTGACCCAGGCGATGCTGCGGTCAGTCACCGCCGCAGTCGGCTGCACGGTGTCCCTGGAAACCGTGGCGCCTTGACCTGCCTCCACCCGCGCACCTGCGCCATGGTCGGGCTGTACCTGCACGGTGCCCTCAAGCACGGCCAACTGGCAGTTGCCGTCGTCGCATTGGCGCAGGCTGAAGCGCGTGCCCAGGGCATGAAACACGCCCTGGCGACTCTGCACCCGAAACGGCCGGGGTGACGGCGCGGTCGTGATGAAGACCTCGCCGGCCCGCAGCAGCACCAGGCGCTGGTCGTCATCGAACTGTACGTCAATTGCTGAAGCCGGGCCCAATACCAGGCGGGTACCGTCGGGCAATACCACTTCGCGAACTTCGCCGGTGCGGGTGCTATGGCCGGCACTCGCCAGCTGCCAGGCGTCGGTGCGGCGCACGCCGTAGGTGAGGCCACCGGCTGCGACCAACAGGCCCAGCAGGCGCAGGGTGCTCCGGCGGTCGGGGGAGTCGGGAGCGTCGGGTTCGGCCAGGCTGTGCCTGGCCACCGGCGCGGGGATGCTATGGAGTTTTTGCTCGAAGCCCAGCAGGCGCGTCCAGGCCAGTTCGTGATGGGGATGTTCGGCGCGCCAGTGCAGGCAGTTGGCGTGGTCTTCGGCGCTGGCGTCATCGGCCCACAGGCGGGCCATCCAGGCGGCGGCGCGCTCGATGATATCCGGGGAGATTGGCTGCTCGGTCGACATTGCGAGGGTCAACCGTACAGGGTCTGGTAGCAGGCCAGCAGGCCGGCGGCGATGTACTTTTCCACCGAGGAGACGGAGACCTGGAGCTTGGCGGCGATCTCGCGGTAGCTCAGGCCATCGAGCTTGCACAGCAACAGGGCCTGGCGCGCCTTGGGTGGCAGGCTGTGCAGGGCGGCGTCGATTTGGATCAGGGCCTCGATGGCCAGGGCGCGGGTTTCTTCATCGGGGGCGCAGGGTTCGGGCAACAGGGCCAGGGCTTGCAGGTAGGCGGATTCGATCTGGCGGCGGCGGTAGAGGTCGATGACCAGGCCGTTGGCGATCTGGGTCAGGTGCCGCCGGGATTCGGCGGTGGGCGGGAGTTGGCCCTTGCGCATGAGTTGCAGGTAGACGTCGTGGGCCAGGTCGGCGGCGTCGAATGCGTTGCCCAGCTTGCGGCGCAACAGGGTACGTAGCCAGGCGTTGTGGTCGACGTATAGATTTTCAACCTGGCGTTGAAAGGCGAACTGTCCGATGTTCACAAACCTCTCCTTTTACCCAATGGGCCCGGGGGTGCTGGGGCGATTGGGCTGGTAATGATTTGCAAGACTATCGGCTCTGGGCTGCGGGTGCAATGCGGGGGGATGGCGGGGGGGATGGCGGGGTTATGGGTACATATCCGTTGCTGCGGTCACGGCTGCTATTGGTTCCGCTCTTACAGCGGCTCACTTTTGAAAAGCGCAAAAGTAAGCAAAACGCTCTTGCCCCACCACTCGGCACCTCGCCTAGGCTCGGTGTGCCCTCACTCCGGCTTTGGACCGTGGGCCGCCGTCATGGGCCATCCTTGGCCCAGGACGGCTAACCCGGCGTCCTGCCGGGTTAC
>NZ_JACAPX010000025.1:446-102466 GCF_013385435.1 Pseudomonas sp. F9001 | reverse complement strand
TAGCCGTCCTGGGCCAAGGATGGCCCATGACGGCGGCCCACGGTCCAAAGCCGGAGTGAGGGCACACCGAGCCTAAGCGAGGTGCCGAGTGGTGGGGCAAGAGCGTTTTGCTTACTTTTGCGCTGTTCAAAAGTGAGCCGCTGTAAGAGCGGAACCAATACCAGCCATAACCGAAGAAACGGATATGTACTCCCGCCTAAGGATCCAACACCCCCCCGCTGTACCCCTCAGACAACCGCGTCCCGGTAAACTTGGCCACCACCGAACCCTGTGAAACCAGCCGCTCCCGATGCCCCGTCACCATCCGCCCGGTTTGCGCCGCATGCAGCACAACCTCAGAAGCCGGATCCCCAGGCCGCCGAACAATCCGCGCAAACCGCTCACCCTCTTCCACCTGTTCACCCAAACCTTTTTCAAACACCAACACCCCGGCACACGGCGCCAGGATGGTCTCCATACAGCCCATATCCACCACCTGCCCGTGCCATTGCGTAATCACTGGCGCTTCATCAATCACCCCGCTGGCGCAGAGCCAAGCCCAGATCCCATCACCATCCTGCCCGGCCAGGGCATCACTCACATCCGCCTGCCCACGCAATTCAATCGTCGCCGCCAACCGCGGCTGCCCATGATCAATGATGGTCTCCTCAAACGACCCATCACCACCCTCGTCCCAGACAATCACCACATC
The DNA here is from genome assembly GCF_013385435.1 of Pseudomonas sp. F9001. Taxonomy (NCBI): domain Bacteria; kingdom Pseudomonadati; phylum Pseudomonadota; class Gammaproteobacteria; order Pseudomonadales; family Pseudomonadaceae; genus Pseudomonas; species Pseudomonas sp. F9001. The sequence goes on along the minus strand of NZ_JACAPX010000025.1, from coordinate 101,775 downwards.
CACCTGCAACGCCGCCGCAAGCGCCCGGCCCGCGGGCCAAAAGCTGCGGTGGATGTAGAGATATGGCAGGGCTTCATCATCGGTGTGCAGGTCCAGCACCAGGTCAGCATCGGCGGCCAGTTGCACCAGGCTTTTCTGCCATTGCGCCAGGTTGCTGGCCGGCCGCTCCATGGCCAATGAATGATCAAACGCCCGGTTGAAATTCTGCCCGGTGGCTTCGTGAAACCGCCCCAACAACCGCCCCTGGCGAAACTGGCCAATGCCAAACGGGTTGGCCTGGGGCACCACCGTCACCGTGCCCTTGAGCCGGCCCTGATCCTGGCAGGCCTGCAAACGCGGCAGCAGTTGATGCAACACCAGCATCCCGGCGATTTCATCGGCATGCACACCGGCCTGCAGGTGCACCCGAGGGCCGTCGCCGTCACCCTCGAAGCGCCAGGCGCGAATGTGCAGGGTGTTCCCGGAATCCCCGGGGACTTGCCACGAAAGGTCTTTTGCCATGCCGTTGCCCTCCTCTTGTTGGTTCTGCAGGTATATATTGAACACACGTTCAACCATGTATCTTCACCGAGGATGTGCCTGTGGCCGAAGACCGTCGCGACCTGTTGATTGCCGCCACCCTCACCAGCCTCGCCCGTGACGGGCATGCCGGCATTTCCGTGCGGCGCATCGCCGCTGAAGCCGGGGTTTCGGTGGGGTTGCTCAATCACCATTTCGGCAGCATCGATGCACTGATCGCCGAGACCTACCACAAACTCGCCAGCGAACTGACCACCGCCCTGTGGCAGGAAGTCGACCAGGCCGTGGGCCCTGCCGCGCGGCTCGATGCATTCCTCGCCGGCTCGTTTTCCTCGCGGGTCATGGACCCGAAACTGTTGGGCGTCTGGGTGGTGTTCTGGAGCCTGATCCGCCACTCGAACCACGTGAACGACTCCCATGAAAAAAGCTACCGCGCCTACCTCGAACTGATCCGCCAGTTGCTCGACGACCTGGCCGAGAGCGAAGGCTTCGTGATCCACGACACTCGCCTGGCCGCCATCGGCTTATCGGCGATGCTCGACGGACTCTGGCTCGAGTGGTGCCTCAACCCCGGCACCTTCAGCCCCGCCAACGGGCTGCACATCTGCCGTTGCTGGATACAGGGGCTGCGTCACGGAGCATTCGGCGCCGACCACATCCTGTGACACGGGGTGCCGGGCGCTGAGCATGGCCAGGGTGCCGCTGATGGCGATCAGCACGGCGCCGAAAATCAGCGACACGTCCATCACCGTGCCCCAGACCAGGCTCGACAGCAGGAACGCCCAGATCAAACCGGTGTATTCAAACGGCGCCAGCAGCGTCGCCGTGGCCCGGCGGAAGCTCGCAAACAGCAGGAACTGGCCAATCCCGCCCACCAGCCCCGCGCCGAGCATGCCCAGCCATGCCGGGGTCGGCGATGGCGTGTGGGTCCAGGGCAGCGTCAGCGCCATGCAGATCACAAACACCACATTGGTGATCAGCATCTGCTCCAGCACCGAGGTGTTGTCGTCCACCTGGCGCAACTGGATATAGGTAAACGCCCAGCACAGTGCTGCCGCCAATGTCAGGGCGATTGGCAACGGATCGAGCATGTTGCTGGGGCGACAAGCGATCACCACGCCGACAAAGCCGATGATCAGCGAAATCCACTGGCCGCGACTGGCGCGCTCCTTGAGGATCAATGCCGCGAGCAACGTGACCATGATCGGTGCGGAAAAATACAGCGTGGTCATTTCCGCCAGGGTCAGGTCTTTCGCGGCGGTGTAGTACAGCAGCCAGGCCAGCAGCGACAGCAGGCCGCGGATGATCAACAGCTTGCGGCTGACCGAGTGCCAGGCACGCTTGAGCAAACCCATTCGCCCGGCGATCACGCACGCGGCGACCACCACCAGGCTGCGCCAGAACAGGATGGTGAACACTGAATAGTCGGCCACCAGCCATTTGATCCCGGCGTCCTGCAGCGCCAGGAACGCATAGGCCAGCGAGCACAGGGCAATCCCTTGCAACGAGCGATCGGTTTTCATCCGGCAGACCTGCGCAACGGTGTGCCGCGTCGCTCGGCAATCGCGTACAGGGCTTCAATCAAAAAGGTCAGGCACAGGTAGACCCCGGCCACCAGCAGCAGCGGCTGGTAGATCTGCAAGGTCTGGGCGCGTACCACGTTGGCGGCGCCAAGCAGGTCGACCACGGCAATGGTCGAGGCCAGCGCCGTGGACTTGAGCAGCATCACCGTCTCCCCCGCCAGGGTCGGCAGCAGCAGGCGCATGGCCCGTGGCAGGCGCACCCGCAACAGTGCCTGGCGTGGCGTCATGCCGAACGCCGAGGCGGCTTCCATTTCACCCTTGGGCACGGCCAGCAGCCCGCCGCGAATCACTTCACCGACGTACGCGCCCACCGACAACACCAGGGCGAACACGATGTACCAGTAACCGTCCCGCAGGAACGGCCAGAGGAAACTCCCGCGAATCATCGGGAACTGGGCAAACAGGCTGCCCAGGCCGTAATAGAAGATGTAGATCTGGATCAGCAACGGCGTGCCCCGCAGCACACTGGTGTAGCCCAGTGCGCAACGGGCCAGCCACTTGCGCCGGGACAACCGCGCCAGCGCTACCAGCACCGCCAGGGCGAAGCCGAGCACTGCCGAGATCACCAGCAGCGACAGCGTCGTCTGCAAGCCCTTGGCGATCAGTCCTGCGTAATAACTTATCCACTCAGGCATGTGCGGCTCACTCGACAACCGGCATCCAGCGACGAATACGTCGCTCCAGGCGCCCGGACAGGTAGTTGGAGGCCAGTGTCACCAGGTAATACAAGGCGGCGGCCGTGAGGTAGAACAACAGGTAATGCCGGGTCGAGCCCGCCGCCTGTTTGGCGGTGTACAGCAGTTCGTTGGTGCCCACTACGCTGATCAGCGCGCTGTCCTTGATCAGATTGATCCACAGGTTGGACATCCCCGCCAGGGCGTATGGCGCCATGATCGGCAGGGTCACCCGACGGAACAGGCCAAAGCCGCTCAAGCCAAACGCCCGCGCCGCTTCGATCTGGCCATGGGGAATCGCGAGGATCGCCGCGCGGAAAATCTCCGAGGCGTACGCGCCTTGCACCAGCCCCAGTACCAGGACCGCTACCAGCTGGCCGCTGATGTTGAACTGCGCAAACCCCAGCCACAGCATCAATGCGTTGAGGCCCATCGAGCCTGCGTAATACAGCAGCAGGATCAGCAGCAACTCGGGCACCGCGCGAAACACCGTGGTGTAGCCGCGCATCAGCATGGCTATCGGGCGCGGTGCACTGAGCTTGGCGCAGGCCACCACCAGGCCGATCAGCAGCCCCACCGCAAACGAGCCGGCGGAGATCTGCAGGGTCATCCATAACCCCTTGAGCAATGCGTTGCCCCAGCCTTGTTCGCTGAAGTTGAGTAGATCGAACATCGCGGCTCCCTATTTCGATGACACGCAATGACCCTGTGACGAGGGAGCTTGCTGTGGCGAGGGAGCTTGCTCCCGCTGGACTGCGTAGCAGGCCCATTTTTTGGGGGCGCTTCGCACCCCAGCGGGAGCAAGCTCCCTCGCCACAAGCACTCCCTTTCTACCGGGTTAGTTTGTGTAGGGGCTGTCGCAGACTTTGCTCACATAGGCAGGCGTGTCGGCGCGTTTGCACGGGCTGACCGATACCCCAAACACGCTCTGGGACAGGTCGGCGTAGTCCTTGCTCACCAGCAACTCACCGATGGCCTTGTCGAGCCGGGCCTTGAGTTCGGTGTCTTCCTTGCGCAGGCCAGCCCCCACGCCGCGGCCGATGATCGGGTCGTAAGGCACTTCGGCGATTTCGGCCAGGCCCTGGGCCTCAGGGGTCTTGACCATCATGGCGATGGCGACGCCGTCGGCCATCATCAGGTCGGTGCGCCCGGCAATCAGGTCGGCGTTGGCCGATTCCTGGGTATCGTAGTACTTCAGGTCAGCAATGTTCTCGTAGTACTTCTTCAGGTAGTTGGCGCTGACCGTGGAGATCTGCACGCCGATGATCTTGCCCTTCAGCCCTGCAGGCGAGACTTCGACCGTGGTGCCCTTGGGGCCGGCAATGCCCAGCAGCGAATCGTAGTAGGCGCGGCTGAAGGCGATCTGTTTTTCGCGCTCTTCGGTGACCGACATCGAGGAGAAAATCACGTCGATTTTCTTCGCCAGCAGCGACGGAATAATCCCGTCCCAGGCCACTTCCTTGATCTGGCACTCAGCCTTCATCAAGCCGCAGAGCTTATGGATCAGGTCGACTTCAAAGCCCGTCCACTCACCATTGCCGCCCTTTACCGTGAACGGTGGGTAGGGTTCTGCCGCCACCGCGAACACAATGGGTTTCTCCGCCGCCAACGCAGTACCTGCCGCCAGCATCAACACAGCACTGCTCAACCACTTTGCCAATCGTTTGGATTTCATGATCTTGCCCCGTCTTTTTTTGGAGTTAGCGAGTTTGATGCGCGTTGACGAACTGCCGGCAACGTTCACTGCGTGGGTCGATAAACACCGAGTCCGGCGAGCCGGTTTCCTCGATCAGGCCTTGATGCAAAAACGCGACTTTGGATGACACATCCCGGGCGAACGCCATTTCATGGGTCACCAGGATCATGGTGCGGCCTTCTTCGGCCAGGGAGCGAATCACCCGCAGGACTTCGCCCACCAGCTCCGGGTCGAGGGCCGAGGTGGGTTCGTCGAACAGCATGACTTTGGGGCGCATGGCCAGGGCTCGGGCGATGGCCACCCGCTGCTGCTGGCCGCCGGAGAGGAACGCCGGGTATTCATTGCGCTTGGCGGCCAGGCCAACCCGGTCGAGCAAGGCTTCGGCGCGCTCGATGGCTTCGGCCCGGCTTTCGCGCAGCACCTGGGTCGGCGCTTCGATCAGGTTCTCCAGCACGGTGCGATGGGGCCACAAGTTGAAGTTCTGGAACACCATGCCGAGTGTCGAGCGAATCCGCACCAGTTGCCTGGCGTCGGCCACCAGCGGTGCGCCGGGCCGGCCGTAGTTGAGCTTGATGCTTTCACCGTCAACGTGAATGCTGCCCTGGTCCGGCACTTCGAGCATGTTGATGCAGCGCAGCAAGGTACTTTTGCCCGAGCCGCTGGCGCCGATCAGCGAGATCACCTCGCCTTCGTGGGCGGTCAGGGAGATGCCCTTGAGCACCTCGATATTGCCAAAGCGTTTATGCAGGTCGAGCACCTCGATCATCTTCTTCGCAGCCACCGGCTGTACGCTGATGATTTTCGCCGCAGGCTCGATTCGCGGTTCTCCGGCGAGCTTGGCGACGAAGCGGCTGATACGTTCACAGGCTTCGGCCAGTCGCGCTTCACCCAGGGTAAACGACAGCCGCACAAAACCCTGGGCCGGTTCGCCGAAGGCCGCGGCATCCAGCACGGAAACCCCGGCTTCGCGGAACAGCCGCCAGGCGAAATCCAGGGAGCCGAGGCCGGTATCCCGCACATCCACCAACACGAACATGCCTGCCTGCGGGGCCCGCACGTGAATGCCCGGGCAACCGCCGAGGCCTGCTACCACCAGGTCGCGGCGGCGGCGGTAGGTTTCGCGCATGCCCTGGGTGACTTCATCGTGGGCCAGCACGGCGGCGGTCGCGGCTTCCATCACGAACCCCGGCAAGCCGTAGAGCATGCTCAATACCAGGGTTTCCGCGTGGGCCACCATCGCAGGCGCGGCGACGATCCAGCCGATGCGCCAGCCGGTCATGGCATGAGACTTGGACAGGCTGCCGATCACGATGCAGCGATCGGCCATGCCCGGCAACGCGGCCAGGCTATGGTATTCGCCATCGAACACCAGGCTTTCGTAGACCTCGTCCACCACTACCCACAGTTCATGCTCGATCGCCAGGTCGGCGATCACCTGCAATTCCTGAGGGTTGAGGACAACGCCGGTGGGATTGTTGGGGTTGGAGAAGAAGATCGCCCGGGTGCGAGGCGTAATGGCGGCAGCCAGCAGTGCCGGGTCGAGGCGAAAGCCCGAGTCGGCGGAACACGGCACCCGCACCAGCGTTGCGCCGCTGGCCTTGAGGGTCGCTTCGTAGGTGACGTACATCGGGTCGAGCACGATCACTTCATCACCGGCCTGCAACAGGCACAGCGAGGTGACGAACAAGGCGTTCTGCGCACCGGCCACGGTGATGACGTTTTCAGCGTTGAGCGGGCGAGCCAGGGACTGGCTGTAGCGCGCGGCGATGGCATCGCGCAGTGCCGGGCGGCCGGGGATTTCGGTGTAGTGGGTGTCGCCCTGGCGCAGGGCCTCGACGGCGGCGTCAGTGATGAACGAGGGTGTGGCGAAATCCGGATCGCCCACACTCAGGATGATGATGTCTTCGCCTTTGCTGCTGGCCTGGAAGGCGGCGTGGTGGATGTCCCAGGCGGCTACGCCCTGCCCTGCAATTCGCTCGACAAAAGGTGAAAACCGCATGCCAGTGCCTCTCGTTCAATCAGAAAAAGCGCAAGCCCGCCTGTTACCAGGCAGGGGGTGCAGCCAACATAATTGAAACTGAACACTCGTTCAACGGCAAACTTCACCGGATGTCGTTAACAGCTAAAACAGGTCGTTGTGGTGGTTTGCCCATCAAGTTGCATTGGCGGTCCTGCAGTTCTTCGGCGGAGGCCAGGTTCCATTCCTTGAGCGTCAACCGCGTGGTCAACAGTACGAAGTTGCCGTTCGCCGCCGGTGCCAACAGCAAGCTGTAACTGGCCATGGCGTCGCCCTGGGCCTGCACGTAGTCATTCAGGATGGCCAATGGGTCGCGCAGGTCGAATTCCACCGCCGACAACGTACGGGCACTGTAGGTATGCCCCTGCAGTTTTACCGGCAGGGTTTGCCAGTGCTCGTCGAGGGTTGCCGCGCGTTCGTTGAGGGTGTTGAAAATGTCGGGGCGCAGGCAGGCGATATGAATGTGCAACTGGTTTTGCGTGCGGCCATACCGCGAGTTGATCGCCAGGGATACATAACGGTCGGCAATCGGCGTTTGCAGGCCGGCCGAGAGTACATCGTGGTGTTTCCAGGCCTGGGCAAAGTAATGCGGCAACAAGTCCCGAGCCAGCGCGACGTCTTCGATTCCGGTGACTTTATCGGTGGGGATCAGTAAGTCCTGGTACGGGCCGTTGAGGTCCTTGAGCAGCGCGAACCCCTTGTCCGGATCAACCTCGAGGCAGGGGCGCGGATTCTGGTGCTGGTTCTGGTCGGGCACGCATTGACGGCTGACGATCTGCCACAGCACATCGGGATTGCCGCGCCATTTCCAGGCGGCTGCCACCGCCACCACACACAGCAAACCACCCATGATCTTGAACAAGGGACCGCGCTTCATGCCAAAAACCTCAACGCCAAAGGAATGTCTTTTGTTGTTTTGCAGCTGCAAGACATCCCTGTCGCAAAGGTTAACGCTGGGCCGGGGCCATGAACTCCGGCCCTACCGGGTCTTTTATCGTGCTGGCCAGAATACGGTCGATATGTTGCAGGTCGTCGGCCGTGAGCTGCCAGCCGAACGCATCTTCAACGCCTTTGAGCTGCTCCGGCCGGCGGGCGCCCCACAGTGCAACCGTGGGGCCCTGGTCCAGCACCCAGCGCAACGCCAGGGCCAGCACAGACTTGCCGTGGCATTCGCGAGCGTACACGTCCAATGCCGCGACCGCCGCCAGGTACTGCTCAAAGCGTGGCGCCTTGAATTTCGGGTCTAGCTTGCGCACGTCATCCCCGGTAAAACCCGTGGCCGCGTGCATGCTGCCGCTCAACAAACCCCGACACAGCGAACCGTAAGCCAAAACCACCAGTGAATTTTGCTTGGCGTACGGCAGGATATCGCTGTCGATCGCCCGCTCAAACAGGTTGTAGGGCGGCTGCACGGTGTCCAGGTGCGTGTACTGGCGGAAATCGTCCATTTGCGCAGGCGAATAATTGCTCACCCCCACGGCAAGGATCTTGCCTTCACGGCGCAGTTTTTCCAGCTCGCCGGCGGTTTCCTCCTGGGCTACCAACGGGTCGGGCCAGTGAATCTGGTAGAGGTCGATGTAGTCGGTTTCGAGGCGCAGCAGTGAGTCTTCGATTTCCTTGCGGATACGTCGGGCCGTGGCATTGCGGCGCACCGTGCCGTCGTCCCATTGCAACCCGGCCTTGGTGGCGATCACCGCCGTGTGGCGTACGCCGCGCAGGGCCCGGCCGATCAGTTCTTCCGACAGCCCAAGGCCGTAGACCGGCGCACTGTCGATAAAGTTGATGCCGCTGGCCAGCGCATGGCGAATGGTCTTGACCGAGACCTCATTATCGGCGCCGCCCCACATCGAGCCACCCATGGACCAGGTGCCCAGGGCAATCCGCGAGACGGCCTTGTCGATGCCCGGGATCTTGATGGTTTCGATACTCATGAAAAAGCCTCCGCCAGAAACAATCAGTAAAAAAACGATTACTCTAGATCATCCGTGGTTGAATCGGGCTCAACGCCGCGTGCAACCCAAACCCCATAAAAGGTGCTTGATATGGCTGCGTTCAACCGCTCCGAGTTGGCCGACCTGAATGTCTTCATGGCGATCATCCGTCGCCGCAGTTTCCGGCATGCCGCCAATGAACTTGGCGTCACCACCTCGGCCCTGAGCCACACCATGCGCAACCTGGAAACGCGCCTGGGGGTCAAGTTGCTGTATCGCACCAGCCGCGCCGTAGAGCCTACCGATGCCGGCGTGGTACTGGCGGAAAAACTCAGTGCCGGCTTTGCGACGATCCAGGACGGCCTCGACACCCTCGAACTGTACCGCGAGGCGCCGATTGGCCGCCTGCGCCTGAACGTACCCCGGGATGCCGCGGTGCTGCTGATTTCGCCGGTGCTCGGCGAGTTCACCCGCACCTACCCGCAACTGCGCCTGGACGTGATGATCGAGGACCGCATGCTCGACATCGTCGCAGAGGGCTACGACGCAGGGATCCGCTATGGCGCCACGGTGCCCCAGGACATGGTGGCCGTGCCGCTGACCGGCGAGCTGCGCTGGATCATGGTCGCCTCCCCGGCCTACCTCGCACAGGCAGGGACACCTGCAGTGCCCAGGGACTTGCTCACGCACTCCTGTGTACGCATGTACCTGGGCGACAAGACCACCTACAAATGGGAACTGGGCAATGGCGTACGCCAGCAGCGGCTCGATGTGCCCGGCCACTTCAGCGCGGCCGACACCCAGACCATCGTTGATGCGGCCCTGCAAGGCGTGGGTATCGCCTACTGCCTGGAGAATCGCGTGCTGGCGGAACTGGCCGACGGGCGCCTGGTGGAAGTGCTGCCCGACTGGGCCTGCATCGGCGCGCCGCTGTGCATGTACTACCCCAGCCGGCGTCAGTCGCAGCCGGGATTGCGCCAGCTGATCGACATGATTCGGCTGAGGACCGCGGCGCACCCTTAGCATGGGCGCGTAAAACGCCGTATCAATCTGCATGCCAGTGGGATGGAATCGCTGAGGGGGCATCGGGTACGAAGAGTTACACCCGCTGGAGCGAAGCGCTGCTTGGGTGTACTCGATAAATTACCGGATCCCCCTCCTATGACAATTGCTCCTACTCAGGCTACGGCTTCTTTCATTCCTTTGAGCGCACCTGACAAGCCGCTTCCCCCGGCGCGGCTCCAGGCCGCAGCGCCGGAAAATGCCGCGCCAGGCTCCACCGGGACCAGGATCCCCAGCCCGCGTGCCGATGCCGACGGTGAACTGGCAGGCCAGGTAGCCAGCGCGCTGCGTCAGGTCAAGGGCGACGGCCATGACGACGCGATCATGGTCGAGAACATTCCGCCGAACTCAACGTTCGGGCAGTGGTGGTCGCAGTTGGGGCGTGCCATGGAGTCCCCGCAAGTCCGTGACTGGATGAGGGAAAACGGGATAAACCCCAATTCAGTGATGATTGACCCCAATACCGGGAAGATCACCTACCAGCGCAGGCCCTCCGCCGCCGCGCAACCCAACGGCCCCGATGACAAAGGCTGGGCGCAGGTGGGCGCACAGGTCAGGGACGCCGCACGCGTTATCGGCGACGGTAACCCGATCCCCTTCAAACCGCCGCTCTCCCAAAACAGCAACAGTGCCCCCCTGTGGTTGGTGAGCCAATTCTACAAAGAGCAAGAACATATCCTGCCGGATCATGCCCACGAGCGTGCAGATGAGTTGGCGCGCGACAAGGCTTTTACCGGCGTGAGCGGCCCGCGTTTTGCGGACCTGCACGAAACCCGTGGTGAGGATGAGGTTGAGCGCCAGAAAGCCCTGGTGGGCAATACCCAGACGCTGAACACCGTGGGGCGTGAACTCAATTACCTGCTTGAGCGGATTCGATCGGGCAGCATTGGGAGCGGTGACGTTCTCGACTACCTGCAAAAGAATAAAGTCGAGCTTCACCCCGACAGCGCTTACCGCCAGGTCGGGAGCACCGACTCAGGGAGCACCATTAGCCTCAAGGAATTCCTTGAGATCAATGGCTGGGACGTGCCAACCACGCCCGAGGAGGTGGAGAACCTGACGAATTATCTGCTCAGGCCTGAACTCCAGACGCCGCTCCATGGCAATTATGGCGGTGCGCTGGAATGGCAGCCCCCGCTTGCGCCCGAGGCGGCGAATCAGCTGCGGTCCGACCTGCGCCGCGGCAAGATCGGCGACGTTGATTTGAACGGCGCCAGGAACGTAGTGGAATACCTCATGCAGGGCAAGTCGTTCACGCCTTCCGAGCTGGCTGACCCGCAGCGGGTGCTCGACTCGCTGATCCGCTCCCCCAAGGGCAAGGCGTTGGGCGAGGCCCTCCAGGCAAAATTTGACGCGCAGTCCATCAAAGGCAGTGCCACTGATTGGCTGTTGGCGGCCATGAGTGTGGACAAAGACAACTCGTTCCGCGCGACAGACCCCAGGTCCAGGCATCACATCGCCGGTTTTGCCGTGACCGGGAACAGTACCTGGGGCAAACCCGCATCCGGTATCGTCAGCCGGTTGGCCGAACATCTTGTCAGCACCGGCAAGGCATCGTCACCCGAGGCAGCGGCGCTACAAGCGCATCTGCTGCTCTCCACCCGCGCTCCGGAGTTCCTGGTTAAAGACATCCCGGACCAGGTCACCCCGGGTTCCCATAGTTGGGTCAGTTTTGTCACCGCGGTAGAACGCATCGAAGCGCAGTCTCCGGGTTCAACCGCAGGGATGTCCTACGGGCAGGTCATGCTCCACGCTGAGGTCGCGCCGGTCTCCGCCCAGGAGCGTTATGTCGAATATGCCGCCCAGCAAGAGGCGCTCAAGGATTGGGGAAGCGCGAACGGTATGCCGTATCCGGTGACCGAAGGCCAAATGAATGATGTACGCGATGCATTCGATGCGCAGATCACCGAGCTGAGCGCGGCCAGTCAAACACAGAGCATGCCGATGCCATTACGCAAGGAAATGGCCCTGGAGCAGTTGCGCAAAGCCCTGCCAGGCATGGATACGGCAACCCTGGAAGACAAGAGCATCACGCTGGAACCCGCCCATAGCGATTTCCCGGGGCCTTATTCGATCCTCGACTTGTATATGAAGGACGCGCTTCACCATCGACCTGGCGTCGAAGAACCACCGGCCGTAGGGGTACTTGGAATTGGGCCCCCGCCCCCCGCTGACAATCATTGGGTGACCTCATCCAGTACGTTGAACCTCAGCGAGGTGCTGGAAAAAACCAAAGACCTGCCAAGTATGCCGAACGTGTTCCAGGACGCGTTCGGGGAATACGCCGACGGCATCGAAAAAAGCGTCGCGACCCAGGTCAAGTGGATGGTTTCGCGGCTCCCTGAAGAAGACCGTAAAAACCTGGAATACGGCGAAATCACAGTGGTCAGGGAAGTCGACGTCGATAAGGACAACTTTGGCAAGGAAACCCGCAAACGGGTGCCCGACGACAATTGCCTGCTGGTGAAAACCAGGCGCAACAACCAGGTGCACATCTACGAAATCAATCTCAGGACCGCAAAGATTACCGAGCGTACGGACCTGGGTGACTTCACGGCAGGCAAACAGCCTTCCAATCACACCCATTACCATAAAGACCTGGAAGAAGTCATACCTTCGGGCGAGTACGCACCCGGGTTGACGGATGAAAAAATCCAGGCCGCCAACCCCAAGAGCTTTGGCAGTGCCCGAACGTCTTATATTGCCGATGCCATGGTGAAGGATGTTGATATTCGGTCATTCAAAAAAGAGGCCGAGGGGCTCACCACGCTTGATACCGAGGTTCCCTTTTACAAGAAAGTCAATGAATTCCTCCTCAACCTGATCCCCTTGAGGTCGGCAATCGTCAACTTTCAAAACGGCAACATCGGCGAAGGTGTCGGCGACCTGGCCCTGGATATATTTGGGTTTGCCGTGGGCCTCGGTGCGGCAGCCAGGGGCGCCAAGGCCGTGGCCGCCGGCGCATCGGCTTTCAGCAAGTTCGCCCAGGGCGCGAAGATTGTCGGGCGCGCGGCGCTGGGGAGTTTCAATCCGTTGAGCGGAGCTGATGATCTGGCCCGGAGTGCATTGAAGCTGGGGCGCACCACGCTGACCGCTGGACGTAACGGCGTCAATCATCTGCGTGGCGCCTTGCGCAGTGTCGACCTGACGTCACTGGCGAAAAAGCCCGGCATTGCCGAAGGCACTTACAAGGCGGCCAATGCGACCGAAGAAGCCAAGGTGTTTGCGAAGTTTGATGACGCCACCGGTAATTGGCACGCCTTGAATGTGAAAACCAGAAAGCCCTTTGGCGAGCCGCTGGAAAATTTCAAAGCTGACGCCGTGCCGGTAGAAGCGCTTCGCGACAAACTGGAGAAGCTCCATGCCAAAACGGGATACACCGGGACAATCTGCTACGAAAAAACCATGTTCGTCGGGATGGCAGACAATGCACTCCCGTTGAAAACTCGCGAGGCCGTGCTGGGCAGTGTGGTCAGGAGCGGGGATTCCAATTACACGCAACGCTACAAGGATCTGATGGGTATTACTGCCGAGAATACCAGCGCCGTATTCAGGCCCGCGGACATTACCGAATCAGGCGTTATCAATTTCATGAGCAATAGAGCAGACGGCAATATCGTACACACCGCCTATATTCAAAAGAGCAGTGATGGAAAACTCTATATCTACAACACCAACCAAGCCGGCCTGGACAAAGCCATGTTCGATGCCACTGGCACTCTTGATCAATCGGTCGGTGCAACGGTATTCAGTCTTGATAATGACGGGCTGCAAAAGTTTCTCGACTCGGGGTTCACCTTCTCCTTCACCCCAAACAGCACCCTCAATGCCAACGTAACACGCCTGGCGACCTGACAAACCGCGCATTGTCCGAGCAGGCAATGCGCGTTTTTTGAACCTCTCTCTCCCGGCAAACCTCAAACGTTCACACAGACCATGCCCGGGACTATTCAATGACCTTCATCCTATGGATGGCCGTACTGGGCGCGGTGTTGCTCACCCTCGCCCTCACCTCCTCCTACCTGCGCTGGATGCCGGTCACCACCTCGGCGGTGTGCCTGTTGCTCGGCGTGGGTATCGGCCCGCTGGGCATGGACCTGCTGCATCTGGACATCAAGGCCTCGGCCAGTTGGATGGAACACCTGACGGAAGTCGCGGTGCTGTTTTCGCTGTTCGTCAGCGGGCTGAAACTGCGCCTGCCCCTCAAGCACCGAACCTGGCGCATTGCGTTTGGCATGGCCGGGCCGGTGATGCTCTTGACCATCCTCGGGACGTGCCTGGTGCTGCATTGGCTGCTGGGGTTGTCGTGGGGGGGTTCACTGCTGGTGGGGGCGATTCTTGCGCCCACCGACCCGGTGCTCGCGGGCCTGGTGCAGGTCAATAACGCGCAGGATTATGACGCGCTGCGCTTCGGTCTTTCCGGTGAGGCAGGCTTGAACGACGGCACGGCCTTCCCGTTCGTGATCTTTGCGCTGATTTTCATGCAGCACGGCGGGTTCGACGGTGACTGGCTGGGCGGCTGGGTGCTGAAAAACCTGCTCTGGGCCGTACCTGCCGGGTTGCTCGTGGGCTACTGGATGGGGCGTGGCATCGGTCGCGTCACCCTGAAGATGCGTATCACCAATGCCGACAGCACCCTGTCACCGAATGACTACCTGACGCTGGCCCTGATCGCCCTCGCCTATGTGGTGGCCGAAGCCATCGGCGGCTACGGCTTCCTGTCGGTATTTGCCGCCGGCCTGGGCCTGCGCCAGGCCGAGTTCAAGTCCACCGGCAACTCACAAACCCCGGCGGAACATCTGGCACAGCCGGTGGTTGGCCACATGGAAGTTGAGCCGGAGCATGCGTTGCATGGCGATGTCGGGCAACTGCAGGACACGCAGATCGCCGCCGGGGTGATGATGGGCGACATGCTCGCCTTTGGTGGGCTGGTGGAGCGTTCGATGGAAGTGTTCCTGGTGACCTTGCTGGGCGTGGTGCTGGTCAGCCATTGGGACTGGCGGGCGCTGGCGGTGGGGGCGGCGCTGTTTTGCGTGATTCGCCCCCTCAGCGTGCTGTCGATACCCTGGGGCAGCTTGCTGAATCGCCATCAGCGCGGGCTGGTGGGCTGGTTCGGGATTCGCGGGATCGGCAGCATCTACTACCTGTTCTATGCCATCAACCACGGGCTGGTGGGCACCAGCAGCGCGGTCGCGGTGAACCTGACGCTGTCAGTCATTGCCCTGAGCATCGTCGTTCATGGTCTCAGCACGCAGCCGATGCTGGCGTGGTATGAACGACGTGCCCAGGCACAACAATGACGTCTACTCCTGGTTTTCAGTGTTGCCGACGTCAGCGGCATCATCCAGGTCGTTAAGCGGTACTTCGGCATCATCCATCAATGAACCCGGGTCTTCATTGCCCGGGTCATTGAGTTCATCATCTTCGTCTATTTCAACTGACATCACCGTCTCCTCTAACCGCCTTGGGTATCGATATCGGCATCGGTTTCAGGCTTGGGCTCGCGCTCGGGCTTGAAGTCTGGACTGTAGTCGTTTTCCTTGGCCTTGGGGTCGCTGGCAGGCTTGGGGTCTTTTGGCGCGTCGGCCGCGGTGCCGGGGGCCGGTTCGCCGCGGTCGATGGCGGGATCGTTACGGTTGCTGGTTTGCGGGTCGTTGTCTGTGCTCATGGCTCACCTCTGTTGGAAAACGCAGGCTGCGTAAACGTAAGGTCCCGTGCGGGTCGGTGAAGTTCCAATTGCTTATGAGCCGGGGTTGTCCACCTGGATGTAAAACGCGTAGGCCCCCAGCATCACCCAGAACACCATGAACAGCCAGGGCGCGCGCATCGAGAACAACAGCGACTTGCGATAGCCCTTGTGGGACGACTCCATCTCACTGAACAGTGGCGACTCATCGTAGGCCAGGCCCATCACCGGCTCGCTGCGCAGCAGTTCGCTCTGCTTGTAATGCCAGTGGTCGATGATTTCGTAGGCCGCCCGAATCCCCGGCCAGGCGTTGAGGGAACTGAGAATGCCCAGGGTCGCCAGGAACACGGGCACCACCAGGGTGAACAGCTTGCCCCATTCAGGGTTCAGGTTGCCCATGCCGGACACGAAGGCGATCACCAGGAATGACTGGGCCGTGAGGTAGGCGTCGGTGCGGTTGGCCAGGATGCTGGTTTCGTACTGGATTTCACGCCGGTAAAAGTCGAGACGGTCCTTGGGCGAACCGAAAATCTTGGCGTTGTGTTCGCTGTGGTCGGTCAGGCTCGATTCCGGGGTGTCGGGTGAGATGATTCTGGGCACATCCGTGCTCCGTGCTGGCATTTGAAGCAGTTTAGAAGAACCGGGCTGGTGCAAAGTTCAAGTAATCAGTGCACCGTTTTGAGGCGATAGGGCCGCATCGGTGGCGCGGGAGCTTGGGCCCGCTGGACCGGGACAGCGCTCCAGTGCGCAGCGGTCTGATTCCTTTTTGGGGCCCCTGCGCAGCCCAGCGGGAGCAAGCTCCCTCGCCACAAGGTGGATGGCACAGGCATTGCTTTAGTCCTTTATCTGCCCGGATACAGGAGCAATCGTTACCCCCCGACCCAGAGCCCACCCCAAAAGAAAGTAAGGACCAGGCCTGCTGGCACCATCAGCCACGGGCTCATAAAAAAATGCGTTTTCTAAAGCGGCAGTGCCAAAGCGCAGTTAGTCCCGGCACTGACAAGGTAATTGGAATGGCTCGATCTTTCTTTGATGAAATGAATGACGCACAAGGCGTTTGCCGTGCGCATTATCAGGAATTCTCCCGCTGGCTGGCCAACACGCCGCCAGAACTGCTGGCCCAGCGCCGCCGTGAAGCCGACCTGCTGTTTCACCGCGCGGGGATCACCTTCACCCTGTATGGCGACGAGCAAGACACCGAGCGCCTGATCCCCTTCGATATCATCCCCCGCAGCATCCCCGCCAGTGAGTGGAGTGTCATCGAGCGCGGCTGTATCCAGCGGGTGAATGCGCTGAACATGTTCCTTGCCGACATCTACCACGACCAACGCATCATCAAGGCCGGGATCATTCCCGCCGATCAGGTGCTGGGCAACGAGGGATACCAGAAAGCCATGGTCGGCCTGGACCTGCACCGCGATATCTACTCGCACATCTCCGGGGTCGACCTGGTGCGCGATGGCGACGGCACCTACTACGTGCTCGAAGACAACCTGCGTACCCCCAGCGGCGTGAGCTACATGCTCGAGGACCGCAAGATGATGATGCGCCTGTTCCCCGAGGTGTTCGCCAAGCAACGCATCGCCCCGGTGGACCACTATCCCAACCTGCTGCTCAAGACCCTGAAAAGCTCCAGCCGCCTGGACAACCCGAATGTGGTGGTGCTGACGCCGGGCCGGTTTAACAGCGCGTTCTTCGAGCATGCATTCCTGGCCCGGGAAATGGGCGTGGAGCTGGTGGAAGGCGCCGACCTGTTCGTGCACGACCTCAAGGTGTTCATGCGTACCACCGACGGCCCCAAGGCCGTGGATGTGATCTACCGCCGCATCGACGATGCCTTCCTCGACCCGCAGGCTTTCAACCCCGATTCGATGCTCGGTGTGCCCGGCCTGGTCGCGGCGTACTGCGCGGGCAACGTAGTGCTGGCGAATGCGATCGGCACCGGCGTGGCGGACGACAAGTCGATCTACCCGTACGTGCCGGAAATGATCCGGTTCTACCTGGATGAAGAGCCGGTCCTGCAAAACGTGCCGACGTTCCAGTGCCGCAAGCCGGATGAGCTGTCCCACGTACTGGCGCACCTGCCGGAACTGGTGGTCAAGGAAACCCAGGGTTCCGGCGGCTACGGCATGCTGGTGGGCCCGGCGTCCAGCGCGGCCGAGATCGAGGACTTCCGCCAGCGTATCAAGGCCCGCCCTCACGCCTACATCGCCCAACCGACCTTGAGCCTGTCCACTTGCCCGACGTTTGTCGAAAACGGCATCGCGCCGCGGCATATCGACCTGCGACCGTTCGTGCTCTCGGGCAAGGAAACCCGCCTGGTACCCGGTGGCTTGACCCGCGTGGCGCTGCGCGAAGGCTCATTGATCGTCAACTCGTCGCAAGGCGGTGGAACCAAGGACACCTGGGTGGTGGAGGGCTGAGTATGCTGAGTAGAACCGCCGCAGATCTGTATTGGATGTCCCGTTACCTGGAGCGTGCCGAGAACCTGGCGCGCATGCTGGAAGTCAGTTATTCGCTGTCGTTGATGCCCCAGGCCGGGCGCAGTGACGGGCTGGACGAGTTGGCCATGTCGCTGCTCAGCAGCGGCACCCTGGACAGTTACCTTGAGCGCCATCAGCAACTGGACGCCGAGCGCATGCTGCACTTCTTCGCCCTCGACGAGGAAAACCCCGCCAGTATCTACAATTGCCTGCGGGCTGCACGGGGTAATGCCCATGCGGTACGGGGGCGGATCACGGCTGATATGTGGGAAAACCTCAACGCCACCTGGCTGGAGATGCGCAGTATTGCGGCCGGCGGGTTGGCGCGGCATGGCATCAGCCACTTTTGTGACTGGGTGAAGCAGCGCTCGCACCTGTTTCGTGGGGCGACGTCCGGGACGATCATGCGTAACGATGCGTATCGGTTTATTCGGCTGGGGACGTTTGTCGAGCGGGCGGATAACACGTTGCGGTTGCTGGACGCGCGGTATGAAATGTTTGGGGAAGAGTCCGAGGAAGTCAGCGACCTTTCGGCACGCGGGTATTACCAGTGGAGCGCGTTGTTGCGGGCGCTGTCGTCGTTTGAGGCGTATACCGAGCTGTACCCGAATGCGCTGAATGCGCGGTCGGTGTCGGAGTTGTTGCTGTTGCGCAGTGATGTGCCGCGCTCGTTGCATGCGTGTATCGAGGAGTTGAGCCATATCCTGGCGGACCTGCCGGGGAGTTATGGGCGTACGGCCCAGCGTTTGGCGGCGGAGTTTGAGGCGCGGCTGAGGTATACAGGGATTGATGAGATTCTGGAGGATGGGCTGCATAGCCGGTTGACGGATTTTATCGACACCGTGCGGGAGTTGGCGCGGGCGATTCATAGCTCCTACCTTGAAGTCGTCTGATAATCGTTCCCACGCTGATCGTTCCCACGCTCCGCGTGGGAATGAATCCGGTGACGCTCCGCGTCACGACTTCAAAAGCGGACGCAGAGCGCCCTGGCGGCGTTCCCACGCAGAGCGTGGGAACGATCGTCGATCGTCGAGAGTGGGAACGATCATAGGTCTACTGGTTTTTCACCAGTACCGGTTCTGCGCGGTACTGCTCAGGGAACAATTTTTTCAGCTGGGCGACCTTTGGCAGGTCGTTGATCACGATGTAGGGGTACGACGGGTTTTCGGTCAGGAAGTCCTGGTGATAGGACTCCGCCGGGTAGAAGGCTTTGCCCATCTCGATCTTGGTCACGATCGGCTTGTCGAAGGCTTTCGCGGCGTCGAGCTGGGCGATGTAGGCCTGGGCGACTTTTTGCTGTTCGGCGTTCTGGGCAAAGATCGCCGAGCGGTACTGGGTACCGCTGTCCGGGCCCTGGCGGTTGAGTTCCGTGGGGTTGTGGGCGACCGAGAAGTAGATCTGCAGCAGCTTGCCGTAGCTGACCTTGCTCGGGTCGTAGGTCACGGCGACGGACTCGGCGTGGCCGGTGTCGCCGCCGCTGACGCTTTCGTACTGCGCGGTGCTCGCCGCGCCGCCGTCATAGCCGGAGACGGCGTTTTTCACCCCTTGCACATGTTGGAACACACCCTGCACGCCCCAGAAGCAGCCGCCGGCGAAGACCGCGGTTTGCAGGTTGTTCGCGTCTGCCGGCAGGTCCATGGCCGGTGGCGCGATGGCCACGGCGTCGTCGGACGGGCCGAAGGAGAACGCCGAGCTGTGGCCGACAAAGGCGGCGAACGCCAGGGCCGGTAAGTACTTAAGCAGTTTCATCTCAGTCACTCCGAAACGTCAGGATAAATGCGGTCAACTGTGGGAGCTGGCTTGCCTGCGATGGCGGTGGTGAATTCAACATCGCTATCGCAGGCAAGCCAGCTCCCACATTGATTGGGTTTTCAGTTCAAGCGTTACGTCGCCGGGTTAGCCGAAGGTGAAGGCGTAAGCCGCCACGTGTGGGTCAAGAAACTCGATGCTGAACGTACGGTCCTTGATGGCATCCGGCTGGCGCACTAACTGATACAAGCGTTGTTCGGTCACGGTGCCGCTGCCATCCGGTGCGACGTCGGTGCCGTGGGCATCCCCCGGCGCCTGGCCGTCGATGCTGACCTTGAAGCGCACCGGCTTGCCGTCGGCGCCCGGGCCCAGCACCAGGTGCAGGTCACGGGCGTGGAAGCGGTAGACGATCTTGCCGTTGGCCGCTGCGAGGGTGGCTTGCTGGCCGCCGACGTTCCATTGGCCTTCCAGGGTCCAGTTGTTCAAGGCCAGGTTGCCGGCTGCCGGGTAGTTCACCACCTTGTCGGTGCCCAGGGTGCCGGTGGTCACGAAGTTCTCGGCGCGCTGGAAGCCCAGGTAGGTTTCCGGCGACTGCACTTCGTTCATGTCCGGTGCGGCCTGGATGCCCTTGGCATCGGCTTCGATCAAGCCGCCCGCCACCTTGGTAGCGCCCGCCTCACGCAGCAGTTGCTGGATCACTCGCTCGGACTCGGCGTAGTCACCCTCGCCAAAATGGTGATAGCGGATCTGGCCCTTGGCATCGGCAAAGTAATGCGCCGGCCAGTACTGGTTGTTGAAGGCGCGCCAGATCTTGTAGTTGTTGTCGATGGCCACCGGGTAAGTGATGCCCAGGTCCTTCATGGCCTTGGTGACGTTGTTCACGTCGCGTTCAAAGGCGAATTCCGGAGCGTGCACTCCGATCACCACCAGGCCCTGGTCGCGGTATTTCTCGGCCCAGGCCTTGACGTACGGCAAGGTGCGCAGGCAGTTGATGCAGGAGTAGGTCCAGAAATCCACCAGCACCACCTTGCCTTTCAACGCCTCGGCAGTCAGTGGCTCGGAGTTGAGCCATTGCACCGCACCGTCCAGCGGCGGCAACTGGCCTTCCACTGGCAGCGTGTCACTGTGGTTGGCGGCCATCATCGCGCCGCCGGCCATCATCGCCCCGCTCTTCTGTTCAGGCTTGGCGCTGAGTTTCTCCACCAGGCTTTGTTCCAGGCCACCGGTTGACGCCGTCGACAGGCGCGCCAGGATCCCGGTGTCCAGGCCCAGGGCGATGGCCGCCACACCGGCCAACATCAGGGCGCCGAGCCCACGACGCAGCCATTCACCAGCGCCCAGCGAACGCTTCATGAAACCGAAGACTTTACCGCCGACCAGCAGCGCCAAGGCCAGGGAGGTGGCAGCCCCTGCCGCGTAGGCCAGCAAGAGCAAGGTAGTGCCGATACTGGCGCCCTGCAGCGCGGCGCCCGTCAGCACCAGCCCGAGGATGGGCCCGGCGCACGGCGCCCACAGCAGCCCGGTGGCCACGCCGATCAGGAACGATGCGCCCGGACGCGGCCGCGAATCGGCCCCGGCGGCTTCCGACAGGCGACTGCCCGCGGCCACCAGCGGCCGGGTCAGGCGCTCGGACAGGCTTGGCAGCAGCAGCGTCAGCCCGAATAGCGCAACAAACAGCAACGCGAGCCAGCGACCGTACTGATTGACTTGCACCACCCAACCGCCGCCCACCGCCGCGAGCGAGGCGACCAGGGCGAAGGTCATCGCCATCCCCAGCAGCAGCGGCAAGCCACTGCGCAAAAACGGCTGCCCGGTGCGAGCGAAGACAAAAGGCAGAACCGGCAGGATGCAGGGACTGACAATCGTCAGCACGCCGCCCAGATATGCGAGAACCAAAAGCCACATGGGGTAGACCCTTATAGGAAGACATTGAATTAAGTCGCGGTGAACGTCATGGCTGCGCCGTTCATGCAGTAGCGCAGGCCGGTGGGTGCCGGGCCGTCATCGAACACGTGGCCCTGATGACCGCCGCAGCGGCGGCAGTGGATTTCCTTGCGTACCACGCCGAAGGAGGTGTCGACGTGGCTGGCCACGGCGTTTTCCAGGGGTTGCCAGAAGCTGGGCCAGCCGGTGTGGCTTTCGAATTTGGTGGCTGAGGCGTACAGGGGCAAAGCGCAACCGGCGCAGGCGAAGGTGCCGTTGCGGTGTTCACTGTTGAGGGCGCTGCTGTAGGGGCGTTCGGTGCCCTCCTCCCGCAGGATCGCGTACTGCTCGGCGGTCAGCAGGGTGCGCCATTCGGCGTCGGTGTGGCTGACTTCGAAATGTTCGGCGGCTTCGGCTTCGGCGATCAGGGCGGGGCCGGCGTTGATTTTTTGCAGCAGGCCACCGGCGATTACCGCGAGGCCGAGGCCGCCGCCGGCGAGCAGGATCTGTCGACGTGAATACATGAGTTGCTCCTCACACAAGTGCGGATGGCTGGCGAAGCCCCTATGGCTGATAAACAAACTGTGGCGAGGGAGCTTGCTCCCGCTGGAGTGCGCAGCGCTCCCGGCTTTTTTGGGGCCGCTGCGCGACCCAGCGGGAGCAAGCTCCCTCACCACAATGAGGGGGGCGTACTTTTGCCGTTGCGATGAGTTAGGTTAGGCCCGGGGTGATCGCGGAATCCTCACGCAGAGTTAAACAATTCGTGATAACTACACTGTTGCAAAAGCCGCACAATGCGCGAATCAAGAAGACAGGTTTTTATCAATGGATCAGCCCAAACGTGTCCTGGTGGTCGAGGACGATGCCCATATTGCCGATTTGATCTGCCTGCACCTGCGGGACGAGCAGTTCGAGGTGGTTCACAGTGCCGACGGTGACGAAGGCCTGCGCCTGCTGGAGCAAGGCGGCTGGGATGCGTTGATCCTTGACCTGATGCTGCCCGGCGTCGACGGCCTGGAGATCTGCCGGCGGGCCCGGGCGATGACGCGCTACACGCCGATCATTATCACCAGTGCCCGCTCCAGCGAGCTGCATCGCATCCTCGGCCTGGAACTGGGGGCGGATGACTACCTGGCCAAGCCGTTTTCCATGCCGGAGCTGGTGGCGAGGGTCAAGGCGCTGCTGCGCCGGGTCGACGCCATGGCGCGCAACTTGAAGATGGACGCCGGCAGCCTCGACCTCGGCCAGTTGTTCATCAACCCGCTGACCCGTGACGCCACCCTGCAAGGCCAGCGGCTGGACCTCACGCCCCGGGAATTCGACCTGCTGTACTTTTTCGCCCGCCAACCGGGCAAGGTATTCTCGCGCATGGACCTGCTCAACGCCGTGTGGGGCTACAGCCACGAAGGTTACGAACACACCGTCAACACCCATATCAACCGCCTGCGGGCCAAGGTCGAGGCCGATCCGGCCAACCCGGCGCGCATCCTCACGGTGTGGGGCCGTGGCTACAAGTTTGCCGAGCAATCGGCATGAGGCTGACCCTTACCCAGCGCCTGTCCCTGGTGTTCGCGCTGTTGCTGCTGATTTGCAGCGGCACGTCGGCCTGGCTGCAAGTGCGCTCCAACCACATGCATGAACTGGAAGTGGTGCAAGGCCTGTCCCGCGACCTCGCCGCGCACATCGCCCGGGATACGCAGTTGATGGACGCCGACGGTCTCAAGCCGGACGCGGTGCGCAACCTGTTCAGCCAGTTGATGCTGGTAAACCCGAGTGTCGAGGTGTACCTGCTGGACATTAACGGGCGTGTGGTCGGCAACGCTGCGCCCAGCGGCCACCTGCGCCGCGACCAGGTCAACCTGGAGCCGGTGCGCCGTTTCCTCAGCGGCGCGATGCTGCCGATCCTCGGCGACGACCCACGCAGCGTCGACGGCCTCAAGGTGTTCAGCGCCGCGCCGCTGCGGGTCAACGGCCAGCAGGCCGGCTACCTGTATGTGGTGCTGCTGGGCGAAGCCCATGATGTGTTCGACGCCCGGGATGCCACCGGCATGGCACTGAACATTGCCCTGTGGTCTATCGCACTGGTGGCATTGTTGTGCCTGTTGGCGGGTTTGACCGCGTTCGCCTGGATCACCCGGCCCTTGCGGCAACTGACCGAGAAGGTCGGCCAGTTCGACATCAACGGCGCACCGAAAGTCCCGCAGGCCGTGGCGCCCGAGGTTTCCAGCCAGGATGAAATCGCCGTGCTCGACCACGCCTTCGTGCAGATGGAGAACCGCCTGGGTGAACAGTGGCGCGCCATCACCCACCAAGAGCAGGAACGCCGGGAGATGGTCGCGAATATTTCCCATGACCTGCGCACACCGTTGGCCTCCTTGCATGGCTACCTGGAAACCCTGTCCCTGAAAGACGCCAGCCTGACCCCGCAGGAACGCCGGCGTTACCTGGGCATCGCCCTCGACCAGAGCCGCAAGGTCGGCGGGTTGGCCCAGTCGCTGCTGGAACTGGTACGCCTGGAACACGGGTTTGTGCAGCCGGTCATCGAAGGCTTTTCGTTACCCGACCTGGTGCAGGACATTTTCCAGAAGTTCGAACTGACCGCGGAAGCCCGGGCGATCACCCTCACCGCCAGCCTGCCGCCGGTGGTGCCAACCGTATTGGCCGACCTGGGCCTGATCGAACGGGTACTCACCAACCTGCTGGATAACGCCCTGCGCCATACCCCGCCCAATGGCGAAGTTGAAGTGACCCTGGCCCCCAAGTCCGGTTTTGTTGAAGTCACGGTGAGCGACAGCGGCCCCGGGATTTCGGCGGATCTGCGCGAAGGTCTGTTCCTGCGCGCCTTCACCATTGGCGGGGCTCGACGCGATGGCGGCCTGGGCTTGCGCATCGTGCACCGGATCCTGCAACTGCACGGTCAGGAAATCCGCCTGATCGATGTGCCAGGACGCGGCGCGACGTTCACGTTCGCCCTAGAAACCCGAGCAGCAGTTCGTTGACCTTGGGCCCCTGCTCGTTCTGAATCCAGTGGCCGCAGTTGGCCAGGACGCTTTGTTGCAGGTTCGGCACGACGTCGGGCATGCGCTTGAGGGTGTGGGCTTCGAACACGCCGACCGGGTCGCGGTCACCGATCAGGAACAGCGTCGGTTGAAGCACCTGCCTGCCGGCGAGGAACTCGGTGCGCTGCCAGTTGCGTTCGAAGTTGCGGTACCAGTTCAACGGGCCGCGAAAGCCGTCATTGGCGAAGGTCTGAACATACACGTCGAGGTCCTGCTGGCTGCACCAGGCCGGGAGCGTACCGGGCAGCGGCACACCTTCCAGCAGCTTCGCGCTGGCGGGTTTCTTCTGCAGGAAAACGTCCTGGTCCTGCATGAACAGCCGTAATGTCCGCTCGATATCGGCATCCAGTTCCTTTTCAGCCACGCCCGGAGCCTGGAAGTACAGGATGTAATTGAAGCGATCGGCGTACAGCTCGCGCATGATCTCGATCACCGGCCTGCGGGAGCGTCCGGCGAACGGTACCGACATCGTCACCAGCTGGCTGACGCGCTCTGGCTCCAGCAACGCCAGGTGCCAGGCCACCACGGCGCCCCAGTCATGGCCAATCATGACGACCCGGCGATGCCCGAACAGGTCCATGGCGCCCTGGATATCGGCGCACAGGGTCAGCAGGTCATAGTCGGCCACTTCCGGCGGCGCGCTGGATTGTCCATAGCCGCGCATTTCCGGGACAAACACCCGATAACCCTGGGCCACCAGCGCCGGAATCTGCTCGCGCCAGGAGTGCCAGCACTCGGGAAACCCATGCAGCAACCACACCGGCGGGCCGCTCTCGGGGCCGGCGATGTGCACGTTCAACTCAATGCCGTTGACCTTGACCTTCTGCTGCTGGATTTCGCTCATCACTGGGTTCCTTGTGTGGGGTTCGCTCGCGGTATTCCCGGGGAGAACATGCCATTACGCGCTTGAAAGCATTGCTGAAAGCGCTGTCTGACTGATAACCCAGGGACTGGCCGATCGTGGACACGCTGTTGTCGCTGGCTTTCAAGGCCTGTACCGCCAGGTGCATACGCCAGCGGGTCAGGTATTCCTGCGGTGCCAGCCCTACCCGTTGCTTGAAGTGCAAGGCGAAGGTGGAGCGGGATTGACTCGCCACGCCGGCCATTTCACTCAATGTCCAGCGCCGGGCGGGTGCTGCGTGAATTTCCCGCAGCACCGGGGCCAGCCTTGGATCCGTCAAGGCTCCCAGCCAGCCGGTGGTATGGGTGCCCATGGAAGATTGATAGAGCCGCAGGATTTGCACCAGCATCATTTGCGCCAAATGCTCGGTCATCAGCGCCGCGCCTTGTAACGGGCTGGCGTATTCCCGGGCCAGGCGATCCAGGCACCAACGCAACACGGCGGCCTGTTCGGAGTTGGCACTCACCCGCAACACCGGCGGCAGGCTATCCAGCAACAGTCGGGCGTCGTCCCCGTAGATAAAGCGCCCGGCGATCAAAAACAGATCCACCGTGTCCCCCAACGTGGCGATGCCGCCCACCGCGTCGGCATACACCTCACGTGCATCGAGTCCTTCAGGGCACAGATTGCTGGACAGCCTCCACGGGCGTGCCTGGGTCAACAGGAAACAATCTCCCTCATACAAGCGTATCGGTACTGCCAGCCCTTCCACTTCCAGCCAGCAACTACCCTCCACCACCGCGTTGAACTTGATGCCATCCGGCGCCGCAAAGTCAATGGCCCAGGTGCCCCCAGCCTTCAGGCCGGCGAAGGTCGAGCGATGGCTTTTTAACAGTGCCAGCACATCGGAAAGGGTATCCATAAAAGCTCCGGACGATCGCGACAGAAACACGGACTCTAGGGCATTCCGCGTCCGGGCTCCAGCGAGAGACTCTAGGCCTCCCATAAGGAGATCTTTCATGGCTGACAAACAAACCCCAATTGGCAGCGGCTTCGATGCCGGCACTACCGCCCAGCAAGCCTTGGCGGGCAGCGATTTGCGAGGCAAGACGGTGATTGTCACCGGTGGCTACTCCGGCATTGGCCTGGAAACGGTTCGCGTGTTGGTCGACGCGGGTGCGCAGGTGATCGTTCCCGCGCGGGATCCTGAAAAGGCCGAACGCAACCTCTCGGGCATCATCGGTGTTGAGCACGCCAGCCTGGATTTACTCGACCCGATTTCCATCGACCGTTTTGCCGAAAACTTCCTCGCCAGCGACCGGGCATTGAACCTTCTGATCAATAGCGCCGGAATCATGGCCACACCACTGCAACGGGATACGCGAGGTTTCGAAGCGCAGTTCGCCACCAACCACCTGGGCCACTTCCAGCTAACCGCGCGGTTGTGGCCGGCGCTGCGTGAGGCTAATGGCGCACGAGTGGTTTCGGTATCATCCCTCGGCCATCGTCTCAGCCCTGTGCATTTCGATGACCCGCAATTTGAACACCGCCCCTATGACAAGTGGCTCGCCTACGGCCAATCAAAAACCGCCAACGCACTGTTCGCGGTAGCACTGGACCGACGAGGTAAAGCGGAGGGTGTGCGCGCATTTTCCGTGCACCCGGGGGAAATCCTCACCGACCTGATCCGCTACCTGGACAAGGACGACCTGGCATTCGTCGGCGCACTGGATGAGCACGGCAATATCCGCCGCGCCAGTCACTACAAGAACCCCGAGCAAGGCGCCGCGACCTCGGTGTGGTGCGCTGTCAGCCCGCAACTGGAGGGCATGGGCGGACTCTACTGCGAAGATTGCGATGTGGCCGCTTGGTCGCAGGATGACACCAGCCGTAACGGCGTACGGCCCTGGGCTGTCGACCCGGAGCAGGCCGAACGCTTATGGGCAGTGAGTCAGCAGTTGTGCAATGTCACGTTGTAGTCCGGGACCCCAGCGTTCATATTTGGCAGTCATGCACTGCCAATGAGCGACCTGAACCATGCAGCCTCCTGCCAGATACCTCGTGCCCCTTGCCGCCTCCCTTTGCGCCACCCTCGCCTGCGCCGACAGCCACGACCCACTGCTCGCCAAGCGCGTGGATGCGGTGGTCGACAGCGCCATTGCCGACAATCGCCTGGTGGGCACCGTGGTGCTGGTGCTGCGGGACGGGCAGCTGGTTTATCACCGTGCTGCCGGCTTGGCGGACCGCGAAGACGGGCGCCCGATGACAGAGGACACGATCTTTCGCCTGGCATCGGTGACCAAACCGCTGGTATCCGCCGCCGCGATGCACCTGGTGGAACAAGGTCGCTTGGGCCTGGACGATCCGGTCAGCCGCTGGCTGCCCGACTTCAATCCCAAGCTGGCGGATGGCACCATCCCGGTGATCACCGTCAGCCAGTTGCTTAACCACACAGCCGGCCTGAGCTATGGATTTCTGGAAAGCCCGCACGGACCCTACCGCACCGCCGGGGTTTCCGATGGTTTGGGCGAGCCGGAAATCAGCTTTGCCGAGAATCTCAAGCGTATCGCGAGCGTGCCCCTGAGTTACCCGCCGGGCACCGGCTGGCAGTATTCGATGGCCACCGATGTGCTGGGTGCGGTACTGGAAAAGGCGTCCGGCCAGAGCCTGCCGGCATTGCTCCGCGACTCGGTGACCGAACCACTGGGGCTAAGCGATACCGGGTTTTCCGTGACGGATATAAAACGCCTGTCCGCCGCCTATCAGGATGGCTCGCCACAGCCGTTGCGCATGGTCGACAAGGCTACGATCACCTCGGGCAACAGCACCGCGCTGTTTGATGTGCGGCGGATTCTCGATCCCCAGGCCTACCCTTCCGGCGGCGCAGGCATGGCCGGGACGGCAGGTGATATTGCGCGGTTCCTGGAAACCATTCGCCGGGGCGGCGCTCCGATCCTGTCGGCACACAGCGTGCAGTTGATGGTCACCGATTCGGTCGGCGCCAAGGCGCAAACCCAGGGCCCGGGCTGGGGGTTCGGTTATGGCTGGGCGGTGCTGGATGACCCGGCGTTGACAGGCACACCGCAATCCCGGGGCACCTTTGAATGGGGCGGCGCCTACGGTCACAGCTGGTTTGTCGACCCGCAGCAGAAGCTTACGGTGGTGGCACTGACCAATACGGCTTACGAAGGCATGTCCGGCCTGTTCACCCACCAGTTGCGGGATGCGGTGTATCCGCCGCAGTGATCGACCACCAGCGCGGCAATAACTGCCGCACCCGCGCTTCGCCAAACCGGTCATCAATCAGCATTACCACCCCTCGGTCCTGCTGGCTGCGGATCACCCGGCCCGCGGCTTGCACCACCTTCTGGATGCCCGGATAAAGGTAGGTGTAGTCATAACCGGCGCCGAAAATCGCGCCCATCCGCAGCTTGAGCTGCTCGTTCACCGGGTTGAGTTGCGCCAGGCCCAGGGTGGCGATAAACGCGCCGATCAGCCGGGTGCCCGGCAGGTCGATGCCTTCGCCGAATGCCCCGCCGAGCACGGCGAAACCGATGCCCTGGCTGTGCTGGGTGAACTGGTCGAGAAATGCCTGGCGTTCAGCCTCGGCCATGCCCCGTGACTGCTGCCACAGCGGGATGCGCGGGTGCCGTTCGGCGAGCAATTGCGCCACTTGCTGCAGATAATCGAAGCTGCTGAAAAACGCCAGGTAGTTGCCCGGCACCTGGGCAAACTGCGCTGCAATCAGCTCGACGATGGGCTCCAGGGACGCCTGGCGATGCACAAACCGGGTGGAGATCCGGTCGACGATATGCACCTGCAGCTGCTCGGCCTTGAACGGTGATTCCACATCCACCCAGGCCGTGTCGGGCGGCATTCCCAGCAAGTCCGCGTAGTAGTGCCGCGGGCTCAGGGTTGCGGAAAACAGCACGCTGCTGCGGGCCGCCGTCAGCCGGGGCCGAATGAATTCGGCGGGCACCACGTTGCGCAGGCACAGATTTGATGAACTGCGCTTGCCGCTGAGTTCGCGTTTGCTGATGTCGAAAATGAAGTGTTCGTTGAACAGCTCGGCGACCTTGGCAAACTGCAAGGCCTCGAAGTAGAAGGCTTGCAGTTCGCCATTGAGTGCTTCGGGATGGTCGTTGAAATATTCACCCATGGCGCTGGTGCACAGGCTCAGCGCCTGCAGCAGTTTGTCGGGTTTCTGGGCGTAGGCCTGATAAGGTGCCACTTGCTCCTTGTGCAGGGCATTCCACTCACGGTTCAGGCGCTGGAGCGGCTTTTTCAGCGACTCGGGTGCGATCTCGCGCAGGGTCTTGAGCGTGTACTGGTCGAGGGCCGCGCTGTACATCGAGCGGCCACGCTCCACCAGGTTGTGGGCTTCGTCCACCAGCACCGCGACGCGCCACTGGTTGAGCTGGGCCAGGCCGAACAGCATGGCGCCGAAGTCGAAGTAATAGTTGTAGTCGGCGACCACCACGTCGGCCCAGCGTGCCATTTCCTGGCTCAGGTAATAGGGGCAGACGTCATGGGCCAAGGCGACTTCCCGCAGGTTGCGCTGGTCCAGCAGGCGCACGCGGGAAGCAGCTTCGCGGGCCGCCGGCAAGCGGTCATAAAAACCCTTCGCCAGTGGGCAGGAGTCGCCATGGCAGGCTTTGTCCAGGTGTTCGCAGGCCTTGTCCCGCGCCACCAGCTCCAGCACCCGCAATGGCAGATCGGGGCTGCTGTCATACAGCACCTGCGCCGCATCCAGCGCGAGTTTGCGGCCCGGGGTCTTGGCGGTCAGGAAGAACACCTTGTCCAGCTGTTGTGGCGCCATGGCCTTGAGCATCGGGAAAATCGTGCCGACGGTCTTGCCAATTCCGGTAGGCGCCTGGGCCATCAGGCAGCGGCCGGTGCTGACCGCCTTGTAGACCGTTTCCGCCAGGGCGCGCTGGCCCGGGCGAAACGCCGCATGGGGAAAGCCCAGGGCAACCGCTG
This sequence comes from Pseudomonas sp. F9001, assembly GCF_013385435.1. NCBI lineage: Bacteria > Pseudomonadati > Pseudomonadota > Gammaproteobacteria > Pseudomonadales > Pseudomonadaceae > Pseudomonas > Pseudomonas sp. F9001. Next base: position 71,572 of record NZ_JACAPX010000025.1, on the reverse strand, counting down.
CGGCATTGCGGGCTTCGCGCTGGTGCATTTCCTGTTCGGCCCAGCCGAGGAACAGGGCGCATTGCTGCACGAAGAATGCCTGCAGGTCATCAGCCTTAAACCGTTGGCTGAGCAGCGTCTCGTGCTCGCCGACAATGTCGAAGTACACCAGCGCCAGGACAATCTCCGACAACCCGAGCTTCTGGCACATCAACCAGCCGTAGACCTTGACCTGGGCCCAGTGCAGTTGCCGGTGGTTGGCCGGTTGTTTGTCCAGGTCGCCGCGATAGGTTTTCACCTCTTCCAGCTGGTTGCGGTCCGGGTCGTAGCCATCCGCCCTGCCCCGGACTTTCAACTGCTGGTATTCGCCCTCCAGCGCGACTTCATTCTGGTAATGGGCGCTGCGCCGCGAGGCCACGGTGCGGTGGCCGACAATCCCTTCCTGGGCACTGGGAGACGGGGTAAAACGCAGGTCGAGGTCGCCGACCTTGGCGGTGAATTCACATAATGCACGCACCGCGACGCTGTAGCTCAAGCGGCCTGCCCCGCCCAGCGCACATAACACACAGTGACGGGCATCTGGTGTTCGCCGCAGAACTCCAGCCAGCGCAACTGGTTGTCCTGCAGGCGATCACCGGGGCCTTTGACTTCGATCATGCGGTAGGTTTTTTCTTCGGGCCAGAACTGGATCAGGTCGGGCATGCCGGCGCGGTTGGCGCGGATATCCAGCAGCAGGCGTTCGAACCAGTGGCGCAGGTGCGCCGCAGGCAGGCAGTCGAGGGCCTGATCGAGCAGTTCTTCGCTGAGCACGTTCCAGAACACGAAGGGTGACTGGATGCCCCATTTGTCTACATAACGCTGGCGAATGGTGTGCTTGTAGCGCCCATCGTCCAGTTGGCCCAGGCACTCGGCGAACAGCTCGGCGCGCCGCAGATGAAAATCCTCGCTGTGCAGGTCTACCGGCCCGCGCTGGAACGGGTGGAAAAACGACCCCGGCAACGGCGCGAAAATCGCCGGCCAGCACAGCAGGCCAAACAGCGAATTGATCAGGCTGTTCTCGACGTAATGCACGGGTGCACCATGGTCGCTGAGGTGCGCCTGTACGCAATACTCCACCGACATCATCGGTTCCGGGGCCGGCAGTTCGAGGTCCAGGCGCACGATCTCGCGGGGTTTTGCCCTGGGCAGCGCCGGCTCGCCGAGCTTGCGTCGCAGCCTGGGTATCACGCGCAGCAAGTGCTGCTGTTCGGCAGCGCTTTCCGGGGCCTGTTGCGCCTCACGGGCCAGCCCCATCGCCTGGGCAAAATCCTCCTGGCGCTCCAGCACCCGGATCAGCCGCGCCCGTGCGCCGGGATAGGTGCAGCCCCGGTAGATAGCTTCCGCCAGGGCCAACTCGGCGCTGCGCTCACAATACTGGCCCACCTGGAACAACAGCTTGGCTCGACGTTTCTCCAGCCAGGGGTTGTCGGTGTGCAAGGTAGCGATTTGTTCCAGCACGCCATCGAGTGCCTCGCCCGCTTCAAAGGCCTGCTGGCACTGATGCAGGAACAGGAAGCCGTGCACATCGTCACGGCTGCGCAAACCGCGGGATTCGGCGCAGAATTCGACTTTCTCGTAGGTAAAGATGCCCAGGTCCGCCAGCACAAATTCCGACCAGTCCTGATAGAGATTACCGAAGAACATCAGGCGCAGGCGGTCGCACAGTTCCATCACGGTGAGGCTGTAAAGCTGATCGGCCAGGTCCGGGCACCAGTGCTGGAAGTGACGCAGTTCACAAAACTGCGTTGACAGCGTTTCCAGCCAGTCCGCCTTCCTGGCCTTGGGTTGCTCGATCCAGGGTTTGAACGCCGCCAGGATTTCCGCTTTCTGCAACAGGCCGAACAGCTCGCCGAACGACAACAGGCATTGATCCGTCACCCAACCCTGTTCCAGCAAAGGCACAACCGCCTCGTGCACCGCGCCGATCTCGACATAGTTGAGCTTGCCCGCCCGGAAATGCGCGCCCTTGCGCATCACCATGCGTACCAGTAACGCCTGGGAAGCCTGCGGCAAGCTGTCAAATTGCTGAATGAAATGCTCTTCGTCCGGGGCCAGCAAATCGGCATAACGCTGCCCCAGCCAGGCGAGCACTTGGCGGAAGTTATGCAGGTAATAGAGCGGATCTTCTAGGGGATTGGACATGTCAGGCACTGGATCAACCACTGTTTATGCATACAGAGTGCCGTCCCTGACCGACTGTTGCAATCAGTAATAGATCAAAGGCACACGCAACTTTTTGCGTAATAATGATCAGATGGCTGTCAGCCACATTAAATGAGTCTCCCCCGACCGCTCAGGTGCGGGGTTTTCGAAGGATCAGGGTAAGGGTTATGAGCATGAAGAATTTGGGTCTGGCGGTGGGTATGTTCACGTTGCTGGTATTGGCCGGTTGCTCCACGCAGACGGTGGTGACGTTGCAGAACGGCACTCAATACCTGACCAAGGACGTGCCCAACGCGAAAACGGCCGATGGCTTCTACGAATTCACCGACATCGCCGGCAAGCATATTCGCGTCAAGGCCGATGACGTCGCGACCGTGATGAAGGAGAAATAAAAAGTGGGAGCCCGTCGGCTCCCACTTTTCTTTGCCATGATCGTTTCTTTGCAATGATCGTTCCCACGTTCTACGTGGGAATGCATCCCGTGACGCTCCGCGTCACCACTGCGCAAGACATGAACCGTGGGTTGGCCGTTGGACGCAGAGCGTCCGGGGCGGCGTTCCCACGCAGAGCGTGGGAACGATCAATCCGTGGCGCTACTTAGCCGATGGAAACCCCATCGCCCCAAACCCCGGCGAGCCCAACGCCAACCAGCGTCACCGAGTCCGCGCCAAAACTCAGCACGGTATCGCCCCCCACTACCTTGGCGTGGTCACGCCAGTCCGCACTGCCCTCCACGTCCCGGAACACCAGCTTGTCGGTCGGCTGATAACCAATCACCCGGTCCTGCCCAAACTGCCCGCCGAACAGAAAGGTGTTATGCCCGCTGTTGTCGCGAATAGTGTCATTGCCCTTGCCGCCCTCGATGAAATCCACGCCCTTGCCACCCTGGATCAGGTCATCGCCATCACTGCCGATGATGAACGTGTTGCCCTTGTGCGGCTCGGCATTGCGGTTGAGGTCCTGCACCCAGGTATTGGCCCGGGCCGGGTCCGACAGGTTGGCCACGATAATCGTCGAGTCCCGGCTGGTCAGGTCGTAGAACTGCGAGTCCAGGACCCGCGTCATGCCATCCCCATACCCCGTGGGCAAATGAGAAAGCCAGGTGGGGACATTGACGATGGAAAACGGCAGGACATTCCACAGCGTCGACGCGTAGTGATCGTTGAAGCTGACGATATTGTCCGTGGTCGACTCATGGGGCTTGTCGTGCACGCCCAGTGACGAGAAGTTGAACGACGAGCCGTCCAGCGCGCGAAACACCGGGTCGTTTTCATAACCGATGTTCAGCACCTTGTCGCCGGCACTCTGGGTTGGCGAGGCATAAGCCACATAGTTGGAGTCCTTGTAGAACCCCGACCATTTATTGCCGCTCAGGTCGGCCATGCTGTTGACTGCCAGGCCACCCAGGCTATGACCGCTGACCACCACGTCCTTGCCCGTCAGGCCATGACTGCCGGCATACGCCGCGACATCCTTGAGCAAGGTGCCGAAGGCTTCGCCGGCGTAGTTTTTCGCATAATCCTTGGGCCCCAGCGCCGCCAGCAGGTCGCTGACCAGATCGCCGATGGAGTCGCTGATCAAGGTTTCCCGAGGCCCCGAAGTCCCGCGAAAACCAATGCCGATTTCCAGCAGCTTGCCGTCGCCATCGTACTTGCCCAGCACTTCCACCTGCGCGGTGGTGTAGCCGGGCTTTTCACCGAAGAACGTGCCCCGGGCGTCCACCTTGCCGCCGTAGCCCAGGGTACTGGCGCTGATGGGCGTCCAGCCAGCCTTGTTGACCGCCTCAAGGGCGGCTTTTTCCGAGTCGGGGTTCCAGGGAATCCCTGGAATAACCCCCTGTGAATCGGTGCTGCCCAGCAGCGCCCCCACCAGAGTGGCGGGCAGCCCCAGGCCAAAACCGTTGTGCTGGTAACCCACGGCAAAGCCGTTGTCCAGGTTGTGATAGGAGTACAGCGTGATCGCCATGGCATCGGCGAACAACGCTTTGGAGCCCTCGGTGCCGAGGTTTTTATAGTCGAAAACACCCATGGTATTGCCTCTCTTTTGTTGGAATTGTCGAGAAAGCCGAATCTGCACAAATGGACGATTGGAACCGGATCAATGTGGGAGCGGGCTTGCTCGCGAAAGCGGTGGATCAGTCAACCCATCCACCGACTGATCCACCGCTTTCGCGAGCAAGCCCGCTCCCACATTTCCAACTGCGGTGTTTAGAAAGCCCAGTCCAGGCTCAAACCCACCCCATGGACTTTCTCCTTGCTGGCCAGCAGGCCGTTGTAATCCAGATTCACCTTCGCATCCTTGCTCAGCGCCAGGCTGACCCGCGCCCCCACCAATGCCGCATCACGCACCATCGACGAACTCTCCACAGTGAACGAAGGGCCGCCCGAGGCAAACGCCAGGTGCCGCTCGGAATCGACGCTGCTCAGGTTGTGCTGCCAACCCAGGGTGCCGGAAAGCTCCAGTTGCTGATGGTCATTGATATTCAAGGTTTTCAGCGCTCGAGCACCCAGGGTACTCAACACCACATCGCGGCTGTCATCCCGGCCCTTCAAGGCCGCCGCATCACCCTTCTCGGTAAACCCATCGGCATCCAGATGCACGTACGCCAGGTTGGCGAACGGTTCCAGGGCCAGGGGTTGCAGGTTCAGGCGATACGCCGCTTCGGTAAACACCTGGGTACTGCGGGCATCCACCTTGGCTTTCTGCTTGCCGGCGACTTCACCGTATTGCAGCTCGCGCTTCACATCGGCGCGGTGCCAGCTGTAGGTCGCACCACCGCTCAAGCGCAAGGCACCGATTTCATGCCCGGCATACGCACCCAGGTGATAGCTGTCCACCGATGCCCGGGAATGGGTGTCGCTGCCCATGTTCAGCGACGTGTCGCTGTACCCTGCCACCAGGCCTACACGGGTGTCTTCATCCAGCGCGCCGTCCACACCCGCCAGCATGCCGCCGATGGAGGTGGTGTAGCCCGCCGTATCGTTGCCGCTGTTGGTCTTGCCCCAGGCGCCCAACGCCTTGACCCAGACGTTGCCACGGCTGTCGACGGTCTGGCTCGATGCGCCCATTGCCCCTTGCTGCAAACGCTCGCCCACGGCTTCGCGCAGGTAGCGGTTGTCATTGACCAATGCGGTTTCCAGCGCCGGGTAGATCTCCCCGGACAGCTGCTGGAATGCACCCTGGGCCGAAGCCGCATTCGGCGCCAGCAACAGGCTTTCGTACACGGCGTTGCCCGCGCCCAACTGCTCGGCAGCAGCGGCCACCGAACGTTGGTTCGGGGTGGCGGCCACACTGGCAAAGGTGTTGGCATTGCGCCCCACATCCAGCTGCACGCCGTTGGCGGCGTAGTTCAGGGTGCCGCCGATAAACAGATAGTTGGGCAGCACCGAACCGAAGCTGCCGGTAATCCCGCCTGCAGCCTGCAGGATGTTGTACTGGCGACCGATCAGGCTTTCGGCCTGGGTCTGGGTCAACAGCGTCGGGCTGTTTTCCAGGGCCAGGGTCACCGTGCCGCCGCTGAGGGTGGCCTTGCCACCGGCGACGATGCGATCACTGTTGGTGGCCGACAACTCCACCGCATAGGTGGAGCCCGCCGCGAAGTTCACATCCCCGGCCACGTTCAGGGTGCCGATGGAGTTGCCCGGCGCCACGGTACCGCCGCTGTTCGCTGTCAGCGAACCAATGCGCCCGGAACCGCCCACTACGCCGCTGCTGCTGACGGTAACGTCGGAGGTGATCGAGCCATTGATCGCCAGCAACCCTTGGTTGACCAGGGTCGGGCCGCTGTAGGTGTTGGTGCCGGTCAGTACCAGCGCGCCAATGCCCTGCTTGGTCAGGCCGCCATGCCCGGAGATATCGTTGCTCCACACATCCAGCCCGCAATGCACATCGGTGCACGTGCGCTGGGTCGGTTTGCCGGCATCTACCACGGCGCCAATCCCTGGCAGGTCCGCGACAAACTGGCCGGAGCCGTAGGCGCCGTCGATACGAAACTCCGCCTGGATATCCTCAGCCGTCACAAACATCCCCGGGCCGTTGATGGCCTTGCCCAGGTTGATCATGCCCCAACCGTACAGCGAGTCGATGCCCGGTGCGCCGAGGTCGGTCGCGGTGGTTTTCAGCAGCGTGGAGATCTGGTCGCCGCTCATGTACGGGAAGCGCTCCATCAACACCGCTGCACTGCCGGCCACATGCGGCGCGGCCATGGAGGTGCCGTTGAAATTGGCGTAGTCGGTGGTCAGGTTTTCCAGGGAGGTGCCGTTGATCACCGAACTGTAGATCTTGGTGCCGGGGGCCGCGACGCAGAAGCTGGCGGCATACCCGCAGCGCGAGGAAAACGTACTGATCACGTAAGGATCGGAACTGGCGGTGTCGGGATTCTGTTGCAAGGCCGCCACCGACAGCCAGTTGGGTGCAATCTCCGGCACGAAGTACGCCAGGCCCGAGATCGCATCCGGGTTGTTGCGGTTGTAGTCGTTGCCGGCGGCAAAGATCGTCAGCACGCCGCTGCGGGCCGCATCAATGGCGCCCTGATAAGCGCCACCTGCGATCGTCCCAAGGATCGGCCGAATGTTATTGAACTGCGCCTGGGCTTCATTGACCGTGAAGTTGGGGAATGCCGGGTCACGTCCACCCTTGGCGTACTGGTCACCGATGCCGATGCCCCAGCTGTTGTTGATAATGCGCGCGCCGCTGGCCACCAAGGCATCCCAGCCGGCTTTGTAGACCGCACCGTCGTTGCCCAGGATGATCCCGTCTTCGGGGCCCGGGTCACCGTTTTCGGCGCTGATGATCTGCGCATCGAACGCCACGCCGTGCATTGGCCCGCCGTCGCGGTTACCCGCGGCGATGCCGCCTACGTGGGTGCCGTGATTGCCGAGCTTGCCGTTGGAACCCAGGGAAGGCGTGCCGTCGTAGCGAAACGCATCCCCGGCCTTCACCGGGATGTACGGGTCGGTGTATTGGCGAATGCCTTCGGTCACGAGCGTGACCACTTTGCCGGGGCTGGCGAATTCCGGATGCTGGGCATACACCGGCTGGTCGAAGATCCCCAGCTTCACACCCTTGCCGGTGTAGCCGGCGGCGTAGGCGGCGTCTGCATGCACGGCGCCCAGGCCCCAGTCGGCCTTGAATTCATTACTGCGCCAACTGGCAGCATCTCCCAGTTTTCCGGTTTCCACGTAGGGTGCGGCCTGGGCGGTACCCAGGCTGGCCAGGCAACACAGCAACGCGCCGTATGGCACGCAGCTCAGGGCCTTGAGCGGGTAGCCCGGGCCTGTTGGGATGGCGGATTGAAACCCTCGTTTTGTTTTTTTCACGGTGACCTTCCTTAGTTTTTATTGCACTTGTATAAATCACGTTTCTCCCAAGCGTCGCCGACCCCATGTGGGAGCGGGCTTGCTCGCGAATGCGGTGGCTCAGCTACAGGTGCGTCGATTGACACACCGCATTCGCGAGCAAGCCCGCTCCCACAGTTGACCTCTTTCGACCTCAGGATCTTGCTCAGAACTGCCAGTTCAGGCTCAAACCCACACCCTGGATTTTTTCCCGGCCAGCCAATTGGCCGGTGTAGTCGAGGTTGACCCGTGTGCTTTTGCTCAACGCCAGGCTCGCCTGCACGCCCACCAATGCCGCGTCGCGCATCAACGGCGAGCTTTGCACCGCAAACGACGGCCCTCCGGCGACAAACGCCAGGTGCTCTTCGGATTCAACGGCACTCAGGCTGTGCTGCCAGCCCAGCGAGCCGGAAACGTCCAGTTGCTGGCGGTCATTGAGGGGGAAGGTTTTTGCCGCCCGCAGGCCCAGGGTGCTCAGCACCGCATCGCGGCTGTCACTGCCACGCTCCAGCGCGGCGGCGTCGCCTTTCTCGTCAAAGCGTTCGTTGTCCAGATGCACGTAAGCCAGGTTGGCGAACGGCTCCAGCGCCACCGAGGACACGTTCAAACGGTAGGCCGCTTCGGTAAATACCTGGGCACTGCGCGCATCCAGCTTGGTCTTCTGCGTGCCGCTGACTTCGCCGTACTGCAAGTCGCGTTTCACGTCGCCGCGATGCCAGCTGTAGGCACCGCCGACGCTCAAGCGCCAATTGCCCAGCTCATGCCCGGCGTAGGCGCCGAGGTGGTAGCTGTCGATGGACGCCGATGAATGCGTGCCGCTGCCCATGTTCAGCGAGCTGTCGCTGTAACCGGCCACGAGACCGGCACGGGTCTGCTCGTCCAGCGCGCCGTCGACACCGGCCAGCATGCCGCCCAGTGAGCTGGTGTAGCCTGCCGTGTCGCTGCGGCTGTCGGTCTTGCCCCAACTGCCGAGCGCCTTGACCCACACGTTGCTCTCACCGGTAACCGGCGTATGGCGCAGGCGCTCGCCGACGGCATCGCGTACCTGGCGGCTGTCATTGATCAGCATTGTGCCGATGGCCGGGTAGATTTCTCCCGACAGCTGCTGGAAACCCGACTGCGCCGTGGCTGCCGAGTCTGACCGCAGGATGCTTTCGTACACCGGATTACCGGCGCCCAACTGCTCGGCGGCCGCCGCCACCGAACGCTGGTTACGAGTGGCACCGACACTGGCGAAACTCGCATCACTGCGGGCAATGCCCAGTTGCACACCGTTGGCGGCATAGTCGAGGGTGCCGCCGAGGAACAGGTAGTTGGGCAACACGGCACCGAACTGGCCCTGGATCCCGCCAGCCGCCTGGAGGATGTTGTACTGGCGCCCCACCAGGCTTTCCGCCTGTTGCAGGCTGAGCAGGGTCGGGCTGTTTTCCAGGGCCAGGGTCACGGTGCCGCCGCCGAGGATTGCCTTGCCCGTGGCGACAATCCGGTCGCTGGTGGTGGGGGTGAGTTCGACCGCATAGGTCGAGCCGGCGGCGAGGTTTACATCCCCGGCCACCTGCAAGGTGCCCACGGAATTGCCCGGCGCCACGGTGCCGCCGCTATTGACCTGTAACGCCGCGATGCGACCGGAGCCGCCCAACGTGCCGCTGTCATTGACCGTCACCGCGGACGTCAGCGAGCCACTCACCGCCAACCGGCCGCCATTCACGGTGGTCGGGCCACGGTAGGTGTTGTCGCCCGCCAGGATCAGGCTGCCCGCACCGGATTTGGTCAGGCTGCCTTCGTAGATACGCCGGGCCGCGGCTGCCGCACGGGCAGTGCCAACGGCATAGTCCGTCTGGTCCTGCTGACTCGCGCCGGCGCCCACGCCGTTCTCCCAGCCCTTGTCGCGCAGGGTTTGCTGCCAGGCCAGGGTTTCGGCCCTGTCTTCGGCCTGACGCTGGATCAGCGCCTTGTCGGAGATCGCATTGCTCCACACATCGCCCTGCCCGGCCGCCAACGTGACATTCATCGGCCCGAGCAATTGCCCGGGCCCGTGCATTGCTCGGCCAAGGTCCGGCACGCCCCAGCCGACCTGAGTGGTCGGTGCATTGGTGACCGCGCCATTGAGCTGGGTGGCCGTGGTCAACAGCACCTGCAAGGCCTGTTCGTTGTTCAGGTATGGATAGCGTTCCATCACCAGCGCCAGTGCGCCGGTGGCATGGGGCGCCGACATCGAGGTGCCGGATTTCACCCCATAACCGCCATCGGGAATGGTGCTGTTGATCAACGCCCCGGGGGTGGAAATGCACCAGTACTTGGCGATGCCGCACTGGTTGTATTTCTGGTTGTTCGCCTTGTCCAGGCCCGATACCGCCAGCCAGTGGCCTTCCAGCTCCGGCTGGAAATAAGGCAAGGCCGAACGCACGCTGGCGTTGGCGTAGCCGCTGTTGCCAGCACTGAACACGTTGATCACCCCGGCCTTGGCCACCTCCGCAGCGGCATCCAGCCAGGTGTTCCGGTTGTAGTGCTGGGCATAGGCAGCGTGCAGGTCGCCAATGGTCTGGTAGCTGACATCCTTGGGTTGGCTGCCCCAACTGTTATTGATCGCGCGCACGCCGGAATCCACCAGCGCGCTGTACACCGCCTTGAAGTACTTGGGGTCTGGCGAGGGGCCGAACAGGAAGCTGTCGCTGGCGTTGGTGTTGCCGACGTAGATCTGCGCGTTGTACGCCACGCCGTGCATGCCCACGCCATCGCGGGCCGCGCCCATGGTGCCGGTGACGTGGGTGCCGTGGGAGTCATTGTTTGGGTTGAGCGCGCCGGTGGTCGTGAAGGGGCTGCCATCGACATAGGTGCCACTGGCGGTGACCGCGTGATAGCGGTCTTTTGAGGCTTCGGGATGGTTGGGGTCGAAACCCGAGTCCAGAGCGCCGATCTTCACGCCACTGCCGGTGATGCCGCTCGCATAGGCCTCGTTGGCTTTCATCCGCTCCAGGCCCCAGTCGCTCTGGAACTCGGCGGAACGCCAACTGCCGGGGTCGCCGACTTTGCCGGCTTCGATGTACTGCCCGTGGGCCGCCACTGACAGCAGCAGCAAGGAGCCTGCGGTGAAGGGTTTGAAGCGAGGTGAACCAGTGATCATGAAGAGTCCCTTTTCTTATTGTTGAAATACCTGTGGCGAGGGAGCTTGCTCCCTCGCCACAACAAGCGCCCTTGCCACAGAAAGCTCCCTTGCCAAAACAAGCGCCCATGCCACCAAAGCTCCCTTGCACCAAGTACCACTCGTCCAGGCATCAGCGGCTCTCAGGACCAAACGCCTCGTCCACCTTGGCCAGGTCGGTGTCACGCAAGTTGCCCGCGTAGTAATGCAATTTGGTCCAGGCCATCAGGTAGTCGTACCGTGCCTGGGCCAGGTCGCGACGGGTGCTGTACAGCTGCTGCTCGGCGTTCAGCGCATCGAGGTTGACCCGCTCGCCGCCGAGGATGCTTTGCTTGGTCGAGACCACCAGCGCTTCAGCCGAAGTCAGCGCCTTTTCATACGCCCGCAACTTGCTGACGCCCGACAGGCAAGCACTGAACTGGCGTCGCAGTTCGATCAGGGTTTCGCGAGTCTTGCCTTCCAGTTCGTACTCGGCCTGCTCCATGGCGCGGCTGGCCTGGCGGGTGGAAGCCGAGACGCCGCCACCGGCATACAACGGCATGCTGACTTCGATGCCGATGGTGTTGGTGTCGTAGCGCTGGTTGTAGGTGTTGCCGCTGTCGGATTCCTGCTGGCGCGAGCTGGCATACGCCGTGATGCGCGGCAGGTGCCCCGAACGGTTGCGCTCCACTTCGTAACGCGCCACTTCCACGGACTGGCGTTGTGAGGCCAGGTTGGGGTTGTTGGTCAGCGCCAGTTCGTGCCAGGTGTCGTAATTGGCCGGGGTCAGGGTGAAGGCGGCAAACCCCGGGTTCAGCGGCGCCAGGTCGTTGATATTGACGCTCTGCACGCCAATCAGCGCCCCGAGTTCGCGCAGCGAGGCGTCCTGTTCATCCAGCGCCTGGATCTCTTCGGCAGTCGCCAGCTCATAGCGCGACTCGGCTTCCAGGATGTCGGTGCGGGTGCCCTCACCCTGCTGGAACAGATGCTGGTTCTGCTGGAACTGCTGCTCGTAGGCCTTTTTCTTGGCGCGGGCAATGTCGATCTGGTCCTGGGCAAACAACGCCTGGGTGTAATAGGTCAGCACCCGCACCAGCAGCGCCTGGCTCTTGTCGCGGAAGCTCTCGTCGGCAAACAGTGCCTGGGCCACGCCCTTGCGGTAGTTGGCATAGGCTTCGTAGTCGAACAGCGGCTGTTGCAGGGTGAACGTGGAGCCATAGCTGTTGTAGTTGCGGTCATCGTGATAATTGCCGCCGCGCCCGTCGGGCAAGGTGGCCTGGGAGTTGTTGCGGCCCTTGTTGTAGTTGTACGAGAGCTTGGGCAGCAGGCCGGCGCGGCCGATGGTGCGGTTTTCCAGGCCGGCGTCGCGTTCCTTGATGGCGCCGAGGAATACCGGGTCGTTGCGCAGGGCCTGTTCGTAGACATCGAACGGGCCCATGGCGGCCTGGGCGCTGCCGCAGGCGAGCAGCAAGGCGATGAACATCGGCTTCATGCTCATTCCTCGGTCAATGCCGAGCCGGCGCGGTCCAGCAGCGGCTTGAACAGGTAATTGAGCAAGGAGCGCTCGCCGGTGCGGATGAACATCTCGGCGGGCATCCCCGGCTTGATCACCAGGCCATGGAGTTTCTCCAGGGCGCTGCTGCTGACGGTGGTGCGCAGCACGTAGTAAGGCATGCCGGTTTTTTCGTCGAGCATCTGGTCGGCGGAGATCAGGCTCACCTCCCCCGGCACCCGCGGCGTGCGGCTCTGATTGAAGGCGGTGAAGAGAATGTCCACCGGCAAGTGCGCACCGACCTTGTCCACCAGGTGCACTGGCAGGCGCCCTTCGACTTCCAGGCGGGTGTCCTGGGGCACGATTTCCAGCAGGGTTTCACCGGCACGCACCACGGCGCCTTCGGTGTGCACGCCCAGGTTGACCGCGATGCCATCGGCGGGCGCGTTGATCTCGCTGTGCTGCAGGTCAAAACCGGCGGAGGTCAGTTGTTGTTCCAGGGTCAGGCTGCGCAGCTGCGCGTCGGCCAGTTGGCTGCGGACTTCCTTCTGGTACTCCTCGCTGTGCTGCTGCAACTTGAGGCGCGATTCGAGGATGCCCTGCTCCACCCGCCCGCTTTCGCCGGTGTTCTGCGCCAGGTCCTGTTGCACCTGGGACAGTTGCCGCTGGTACTCCATCAGCCGGTTGCGCGGGATGTAGCCGTTGTCGGCCAGGGGTTGCAGGTTGTTCAACTGGTCTCGCAGGGATTGCGCTTGGGCGGTCAGGTCACTGCGGGCGCGGCGCATGCCGTTCAGTTGCGCCGTAGCGCCTTCGATACTGGCGCGAATCCCGGCCTGTTCCCGGGCAAAGGCTTCGCGGCGGCTGCTGAACAGTTGACGCTGGCCTTCGAGGACCAGTGCCAGGGCTTGGTCCGGGTTGCCGCTCAATTGCGCCGGAAAGGTGATCGTCGACTGGTTATCCCGCTCGCTCTGCCACCGTGCCACGCTGGCCCAGGCCATGCGGTACTGGGCTTGCAGGGAGTGCACGTCGGCCTGGTTCTGCGTCTGGTCGAGACGGAACAGCGGCTGGCCCTGCTTCACCGCCTCGCCCTCACGCACAAGGATCCGGCTGACCACGCCGGGGCTCAGGGTTTGCACCGCCTTGCGCTTGCCCGAGACCACCACCGTGCCTTGTACCGGGATCCCCTGGTCCAGCGGCGCCAGACTGGCCCAGAGGAAAAACCCGCCGGCGCCGACCACCGTCAGCAGCCACCCCATGCGGGCGAAAAAACGCGCGTCGTGCTCGGGATGGGTCTGTTCGTAATCGCGGTTGATTTGAATGCTGCTGTCGCTGCTCATGCGCCTGGATTCCTTCCGGCTTGATACTGACGGCTGAGGCTGACCCCGGCCTTTTCTCGTGGTGCTTCCTGCTGGCCGGACAGTGCGCGCAGCACGTCCTGGCTCGGACCAAATGCCTGCAAACGACCTTCGTTCAGCACCAGCAGCTTGTCGGCCTGGGCCAACGCCGAGGAACGGTGAGTCACCAGCACCACCGTGCTGCCCTGGGCTTTCATCTGCATGATCGCGCTGGCCAGGGCGGCTTCACCCACGGTGTCGAGGTTGGAGTTGGGCTCGTCGAGCACGATCAGGCGTGGCCCGCCGTACAGCGCGCGGGCCAGGGCGACCCGTTGTTTCTGTCCACCGGACAGGCCGCTGCCCTCGTCACCGAGCACGGTGTCGTAGCCGTGGGGCAAGCGCAGGATCAATTCGTGCACACCTGCCTGTTGGGCGGCCTGCACCACTAAATCCGGGTCGGCTTCGCGAAAGCGCGCGATGTTGTCGGCGATGCTGCCGCTGAACAGTTCGATGTCCTGGGGCAGATAACCGATATGCGGTCCGAGGTCGTCGCGGTCCCAGCGATGAATGTCGGCTCCGTCCAGGCGCACGGTGCCTGCCAGGGTTGGCCATACGCCCACCAGCACGCGGGCCAGGGTTGATTTGCCGGAGCCGGAAGCACCCAGCACGCCGAGCACTTCGCCCGCAGTCAGGTTGAAGCTGACTTGATGCAAGGTCGGCACACGTCGCCCCGGCGGGCCTGCGCTGACTTGCTCGAAACTCACATTGCCCTTGGGCGCCGGCAAGGCCATCTGCTCGCCCTGGGGCGGAAACTCGCGCATCAGGTTGTCCAGGCGCTGGTAGGCCAGCTTGGCCGAACTCCATTGCTTCCACACGGCAATCAACTGGTCGATGGGGCTCAACACCCGGCCCATCAAAATGGAGCCTGCGATCATCATCCCGGCGGTCATGTCGCCCTTGATCACCAATAGCGCACCCAGGCCCAGCACCAACGATTGCAGGCACAGGCGCAGGGATTTACTCAGGGAACTGATGATCGAGCCGGTGTCGCTGGCCTTGTTCTGCAGGCCCAGGAACTGCGAATGCACCTTGAACCAGCGCTTGCGCAATGCACCCAGCATGCCCATGGCCTGGATGGTTTCGGCGTTGTGCAGGTGGCTGGTGGCCAATTGGGTGGATTGCTGGGAATAACCGCTGGCTTCACCCAGAGGCTTTTTGGTCAGGTATTCGTTAAGGCACGCCAGGGCAATCAGCAGCACGGCACCGGCACTGGCCAAGACACCCAGCCACACGTTGAACAGGAAAATCACGAACAGATAGATCGGAAACCACGGCGCGTCGAAAAACGCGAACAGCGCAGGCCCGGTGATGAATTGGCGGATGTGGGTCAGGTCCCCCAGGGATTGCCCGCCATGGCCTTCGCCCCGTTGCAGGTTGCGCTCGAAAGCGGCCTTGTAGACCCGCAGGTTGAAACGCCGCTCCAGCTGGCTGCCGATGCGAATCACGATAAAGCTGCGGATCACCTCCAGCACACCGATAAAGGCGAAGAACCCCACCACCATCAGCGTCAACATCACCAGGGTGGTTTCGTTCTGTGAAGACAGCACGCGGTCGTAGACTTGCAACATATAAATCGACGGCACCAACATCAATACGTTAATCAATGCCGTGAAACAGCCAATACTGATCAGAATACTTTTGTAGTCGCCGAGTGCCTTGAACAATGGTGCAACGGGAGTGGTCTTCGCCATGTTGCCTGATCTTCCCTGAGCCGAATGACGCGCAATAGTTTACCGAGCGCCCCATTAAGGGGCGGGCAAACATTAAAATCGGGTTATATCGTTATAACGAACTATTACGGTGCACGTTGCAATATCAATACCGCGCCGGTTTTTGCGCGACCTTCATATTCGCCTTCTTTCTGGCGATTCAAATGGGTTATGCCGGTGCCTTCGGCATTCATCAGCCAAATACCATCGGGAGTAGGCGTCCAACTAACGGGGGCTTCCCCCAGCCATTGTCCGGCGCACTCCACATCGCCCCCCAACGCGTTAGCCTGCTCAATCAAATCCAGTGCGCACACCTGCTCTTGCTGGTGCAGCGCCCAATGCCCGGCCAACTGCGCGGAAGTAGGTAAAACCAGACTGCTTGCCATTGCTGTGGCTCCTGCCGACATAAGCAACACCTGGAAACTCCAGGCCACGGTACTGCGAAATAGCGTCATCACCTTCGCCCGTTCATGGGGTGGATGCAAGGGCAGAGGGCGGCGCGTGTGCGCCACCCTCCTTTACGCGTGTATCAGGCCACGATGTCGCTGACGGCTGCCTGGCCAACGGTGGTGACGAGGAAATCCGCCACGCCGTGCCCGGAGAAGTCCACGGCCAATGTGCCCAGGTTGGTACCCGAAGCGTAGGACAGCACCGCGTCGCCGGCATGACCGGTAAACGCGTTGACGAAGGTCAGGCCTGCACCTTTGGTGATGCCGGTGAGGTCGATCTTGTCGGAACCCGAGGTGAAGTCGAAGATCTTGTCGGCCGCACCCGGCTTGGAGTCGGAGCTGGCGCCGAACACGAAGGTGTCGTTGCCTGAGCCGCCCCACAGCTGGTCTGCACCGCCGCCGCCGAAGATGATGTCGTTGCCGGCACCGCCCTTGAGGACGTTGGCGGCTGCGTTACCGATCAGCAGGTCGTTGCCCGAACCGCCGATGGCGTTCTCCACGGTCACACCCTTGGCGATGGAAACGTTGCCCACCAGGCCGCCAACGTCGGAGAACGAGGTTTCATTGAGGTTGATCTTCTGGTTCTGGGTAAAACCGGAGAAGTCCAGGGTGTCGTTGCCGCCACCGTCCCACACCGAGAACACCAGCTTGTCGGCCGATGAAGTGGCGCTGAGGAAATCACGCCCGGTGTTGGAGTTGAAGCCGTAGGTGGTGTCGCCGGCGCGGGTGTTGTAGTTGGCGCCGTAGAGCTTCTGGATCGCGGCGATGTCGTCAATCAGCGGGCCGGACGAGTAGGCTTCTACCCCGCCTTTGCTGAAGTTCTGGTTGGTGTTGCTCTCGCTCCAGTAACTCATGACGCTGTAGCCACGCGTGTCCTGTCCATAGTCCGCGTCTTTGTACGAAGGGTTGCCGGTCCCGGCGTTGTAGTCGCCAGGGTGGTCCAGGCCCAGGGTGTGGCCGATTTCGTGGGTCAGGGTCTGCCGGCCATAGTTGTTCAGGTCCGGGGTCTTGTTCGGCGTGTAGCTGTTGTTCGTCAGGTACCAGGAAGTGCCGTCAAGGCCGCTTTCGTTGTACTTGGCGTTGGTGCCTGGCAGGTAGGCAAAGGCCGCTGCGCCGTCCTGGCCGCCGCTGTAGTTGCCGAAGGTCATGTGGAAGTCACCGCCCGAGGCTTTCTCGGTGAAGGTGACATTGGCCACATCGGCCCAGGATTGCATGGCCAGTACGGCCTGTGCTTTCTGCTGGGTGTTGAACTGGCTGAACCCGGTGATCCCATGCTTGTTCATGGTCGCGTTCGAAGCCGAAGTCAGGAAGGTGTAGGTGAGATCGATCTTGCCGTTGCCATCCACGTCCCGGTACGCGGCGTTCTCACGCAGCAGGTGGTCGGCGGCCTGGTCAACGGTGAACGACGGTTTGCCATTGACCGTGAGGTTGCCACCGCGGTCGTATTGATGGCTAAAGCTATCGATCTGGGTGTAAGCGGTACTTGCTTGAGCCGCCGACACAATAGCTTTGTCTTTTACTTTTGACATAAACGTACTTCCTTGTTTGCAAGTGGAACAGTTTTTGTCCGACCGGACCCACTCTGGCGAGTAAGTCCGATCACTCGCCCCTTTTGAAGGCGAAAGAAAACTGACACAACCTGAAATCATTCGTCCAGCGGTTTTTATCCAAGGATAAAGTTGGGCCGGTGAACAAAACCTGCAAACACTGGTAAA
Source organism: Pseudomonas sp. F9001 (assembly GCF_013385435.1). Taxonomy (NCBI): domain Bacteria; kingdom Pseudomonadati; phylum Pseudomonadota; class Gammaproteobacteria; order Pseudomonadales; family Pseudomonadaceae; genus Pseudomonas; species Pseudomonas sp. F9001. Next base: position 54,175 of record NZ_JACAPX010000025.1, on the reverse strand, counting down.
TAGCGCGTTATTAAAATCCAGCTATTTAAATATTAAATACTCCTAAAGACATTTAGCCACGAATGGATCCAAAGTATTGACTGAGGTGCACTAAGAAAGTGTCACCGTGTCATTGTTAGTATTGATTGGCCACTATTTAAGTGTTTGTCCCGTATTACCGGGACAAGACTTAGTTTACTTACTGGCCGCGCCAGCCGGTTTGGCGCAATGCCTGCAGGAGTGTGTGGGCATCCAGCGCGGGCACCCGCACACCCTGGTCGGTGGTCATGTCTTCGCCGGCCACTATGGCATTAATGATCGCCTCTTCCACGGCCTCCGCCGCCGCGCTGAACAGCGGTGAAATGTGGTCGTTATTGACCATATGCAGGGCTGTGCTGAGGGGCGAGCCCTTGCGCCCGTAGTCGGCCACCGGCAAATCCTGATTGCCGGTGGCGAACGCCAGGAACAGGTCCCCGCTGGAGTCCTCGGTACCGCCACCCGTGCGCGCAATCCCGATGGACGCGCGTTGTGCCAGGCGCTGGCATTGATGGGGCAGCAACGGCGCATCGGTGGCGATGATCACCACGATGGAGCCCATGCCGGGTGTGCCGCGATCGGCAAAGGGTGACGGGATGTCCATCAATTGCCGGCCTACCGGGTAACCATCCACGCGCAGTTCCTGGCGCTTGCCATGGTTGGCCTGCACCAGCACACCGACGGTCCAGCCACCCTGCTCCGCCGGCAAGCGCCGTGACGCGGTACCGATGCCCCCCTTGAACTCATGGCAGATCATCCCGGTGCCGCCGCCCACGGCGCCCTCCGCCACCGGCCCGGATTCGGCGTTGGCCAGCGCCTCGCGCACATGCTCCGGGCCGACGTGCTGGCCCCAGATATCGTTGAGCAAGCCGTCGTAGGTTTCCATCACCACCGGCATGCACCAGTACACGGCGGGGTCTTCGAGGCTTTCGCGCTCCAGGGCGATCAGCGTGTCGCGCACAATCCCGATGCTGTGGGTGTTGGTGATCGCCAGCGGCGTGGTCAGCAACCCTGATTCGCTGATCCATTCAAGGCCCGTGGCGTCGCCATTGCCGTTGAGCACGTGGTAGCCGGCAAAACATGGCTGATACCGCGCGGCACCGGCCCGGGGCTGGATTGCCGTCACGCCGGTACGTACCTGTTTGCCATCGATGCGGGTCTTGATCGTACTGTGGCCGACCCGAACCCCTGGAACGTCGGTGATGGCATTCAACTCACCGGGCGTACCCAGTCCCAAGGTGATGCCCAATTGACGTGCACGCATAACCACTCCTTACAATTTCTGAAACGCCGGACTCAACCGGCCACTGATGCAATACAGGATCACCGACAGTGCCAACAGGCCGATGATAATCATGATGTCGCGAACCGAGGCGGCAATCGCCAGGGTCACCAACAGGTAGCCGGCGCCCAGCACCGCCAGCAAGGCCGGCACCGGCCACAACGGCATGCGATACGGGTGCTCGCGGTCACGCAGCAACACCCGGCTCATCAACGCGCTCAACGCCACGATCAGGTACACCAGCATGATCAGCAGCACGCTGAAAGACGTCAGGTCCGCCAGGTTGGAGCTGAAGCTGAGCAATGCCGAAGGGACCGCCAGGAACAGCGTAGCCAACCACGGGGAATCCCAGCGTGGATGAATCCGGGTGAAGAGTTTGTTGATGGTGGGTGTCCACAGCGCATCGCGGCCGCTGCTGAACACCACCCGGCCAATCTGGATGACGATGGCGACGATGGCGTTGAACACCGACAGGAAGATCCCGGCGCTGACCAGCCGCGACAGGGTTTCGTTACCGTGGCTGGTCAGCAGGTAGCCGATCGGGTCGGGGCTGCTGATCATCGCGCTGAGGGATGGCGCACCGATCAGCAAGGCGGTGATCGGCACCAGCTCGATGACCACCACCAGGCCCAGGGACCACAACACTGCCTTGTGCACGCCCCTGCCGCCGCACTTCATGTCTTCGGCCAGCAATACGGCGGGACCGTAGCCATTGAACGAGAACAGGCCGATGCCCACCGCGCCGATGACCAGCGCCCAGGGCGCCAGGTGCAGCACGCCGTTCTCGACGATTTGCGGTTGCAACAGCACGCTGACCGGCTGCACCGGGTTGCCGAAGCCGATAAACACGATCACCAGCAACGCCGCCACTTCCAGCAGCAGGCAGGTGCCGGTGATCCAGGCATTCAGCTTGATATTGAGGATACCCAGGGCGTAGCTGCACACCACAATCACCAGGGCCACGGTTTGCGAATCGAATTGGGTGCCGAGGGCGTTATTCAGGTAAGTCGCCGCCCCGGTGGCCAGTACCGGCGGGATAAACAGCAGCATCACCAGTACCGTGAGGAACGTCGCGTAGCCGGCCATGCCGCCGAACACCCGCTTGGCATACACGTATTCGCCGCCGGCGCTGTTGTGGGCACGCCCGAGTTCGGCGTAGCAAAAGGCGAACATCAGCGCGAGCAAGGCGGCCATCACAAAGGCCAGGAACACCCCGCTGCCGGCCTGCTGGATGGCAAACGGCGCAATCACGAACACTGAACTGGCCGGGGTGACCGCCGAGACGGTGATGGCCACTACATCGAATACGCTCAGGGTGGGTTTCAGCACGCCGTCGGGCGTGGAAGGAGCACTCATATCGTTATCCTCTTGATTGTTCTTGGTTTGAGGCAGAAACGAAAAGGTGAAGCGGCGCAGGGTATGTTCCCCACTGACTGACGGCCAACTTAAACACTCTGTGTAAATCGGCCAATTCCCCTATTGGAGTACTCCCCTTGACGCCGCCGGGCAAAAGTCGAACCCTTGCGGCCTGAATCCTTAGCGTGGAGCTGCACATGAGCCTGTTCAGGGAAGTCGGCATGCACGCGGGCCTGGGGCGTACCGTCGCACAGATCGGCACCGGGCGTTTCTGGAAGCAACTGGTGCTGTTGCTGCACCAATGCCTGCCCTTCGACAATGCCCTGGCGATCTTCTACCCCGCCGATGGCCCGCCCGAAGCGCTGGAAGAATACGACGCACAACCGAGCAGCAAACCGGCGTCGATGCTGGTTTATCTGAATGGCTTGTACCTGTTGGACCCGTTTTTCCAGGCGTGTCGCGAGGGGTATGCCAGTGGCGTGTACCGCCTTGAGGAAGTGGCGCCGGATCATTTTCGCCAGAGTGAATACTTCCTCAATTACTTCCACGACAACGTGCTGGAAGACGAGGTGCAATTCATCCTGCAATTGCCGGGTGCGGGGACGTTATCGCTGTCGTTGGGGATGCAGCGGTTGTTTACCGGCGAGGAAACGGGGTTGATGACCATGCTCGCGGCCTGGGTGTTGCCGTTGATGCAGCAGCATTGGCAGCAAAGCACCCAGCGAGTGGCCGCGCCGGCGGAAATGGCCAGCCAGATACGGGACGCGTTGAGTCATTTCGGCTGTGGTGTGTTGTCGGAACGGGAGCTGGAAATAGCGCGATTGGTGTTGCGCGGGTTTTCGTCAAAAGCCATGGCCGAACGGCTGAATATCTCGCCGGATACGGTCAAGGTTCACCGCCGGCACCTGTATGCCAAGCTGGATATCTCGTCGCAGCCGGAGCTGTTTTCGTTGTTTATCCAGTCGTTGGGGCATGACTTGGAGAATCCTTGATTCCGCGGCGTGGGAACGCCGCCCTGGACGCTCCGCATGCGCTTTTGAAGTCGTGACGCGGAGCGTCACAGGATGCATTCCCACGCGGAGCGTGGGAACGATCATCAACGCCCGGTACGAATGGTGTTCCACACCCGCGTACGAATCCGGTCGATGTTCAGTGGCATTGCTTCCAGTGCGAACAACTTGCCCATCATTTCCGGACTTGGGTACACCTTGGTGTCGCTCTTGATTGCCGGGTCCACCAGGCTGTCCGCCGCGGCATTGCCGTTGGCGTAGTGCACGTAGTTGGTGATGCTGGCCATCACTTCCGGGCGCAGCAGGTAGTTCATGAACGCATAGCCGGCTTTTTCATCCGGGGCATCGGCGGGCATGGCGACCATGTCGAACCAGATGGCGGCGCCTTCCTTGGGAATGTTGTAGCCGATGTTCACGCCATTCCTGGCTTCCTTGGCGCGGCTTTCGGCCTGGAGGATGTCGCCGGAGAAGCCGACGGCCACGCAGATGTCGCCGTTGGCCAGGTCGGCGGTGTATTTCGAGGAGTGGAAATACGCCACGTACGGCCGCACTTTCATCAGCAGGTCCTCGGCCTTTTTGTAGTCTTCCGCCTTTTTGCTGTGGTGCGGCAGGCCCAGGTAGTTGAGCGCCGCCGGCAGCAGTTCCGGGCCGTTGTCGAGGATGGCGACGCCACACTTCTGCAGTTTTTGCATGTTCTCGGGCTTGAAGATCAGGTCCCAGGAATCCACTGGGGCGTTGTCGCCGAGTACCGCCTTGACCTTGTCGATGTTGTAGCCGATACCGGTGCTGCCCCACAGGTACGGAAAGCCGTGGGCATTGCCCGGGTCGTTGTTTTCCAGGGCCTTGAGCAGCACCGGGTTGAGGTTCTTCCAGTTGGGCAACTGGCTCTTGTCGAGTTTCTTCAGCGCCCCGCCCTGGATCTGCCGGGCCATGAAGTGGTTGGAGGGGAACACCACGTCATAGCCGGATTTGCCGGTCATCAACTTGCCGTCGAGGGTTTCGTTGCTGTCGTACACGTCGTAGGTGAAACCGATGCCGGTTTCTTTCTGGAAGTTCCTGGTGGTGTCGGGGGCGATATAGTCCGACCAGTTGTAGATCTTCACCGTCTCGGCGGCTTGGCTGAGGGTGGCGACGAATACCAGCGGCAACAGGGCAATGGGTCTCATGGTTCGATTTCCTGGCGGTTTTAGGGCTGTTTTTATGGCAGGCGATCAAAGATCAAAGAATCAGAGGATCAGTACATAGGTCTTGCGCACGGTTTCCTGGATGTCCCAGATACCGGTGCTGTTGGCCGGCAACATCAGTGCGTCGCCGGCTTCTATGTGGAGCATTTCCCCGTTGTCGGGGGTGAAGGTGCAGCGTCCCTGGATGAAGTGGCAAAACTCCTGGGCTTTGATCTGCCGGCGCCAGCGCCCGGGCGTGCATTCCCAGATGCCGGTTTCGACGCCGTCGCTACGTTCCACGCTCAAGGTCGAGGCCACCGCGACCGGTGTGCCCAGTGGCACGGCGACGGGCGAGGAATCAGGCAAATGGGCGCTGAGTGTGTCTTTGAACTGGGTAATGCTCATGTTCATACCTGTGGTGATTGAAACGACTTAGTGCATGAAACCTTCCATGAACCCGGCAACCCCGCTGGCCAGTTTGCGGCGCCACGGGGCGGTGTTGGGGTTGGCCAACACCTGGTCCTCATGCACAAAACTGCGGATGATCGCGTTGTAGCCCAGCCAGCGGCAGGGTTCCGGTTCCCAGGCCTTGAGCCCGTCCAGCCGGCCCGGCTGAATCACCCATGGCTGGCGAACCAACGGCGTATCGAGCCCCAGGATCAAGTCCGCCAGGGTGCGGCCACCGAGGTTGCTGGCGCCTACGCCCTCGCCGCCGTAACCACCGGCCAGGGCGATGCCTGCCGCGTGATCGCAGAGCATGTGCGGCTTGAAGCGCCGGGACATGCCCAGGTTGCCGCCCCAGGCGTGGGTGATCCGGACTTTCTTGAGCTGCGGGAACAGTTCGCCGAACAGGTAGCGACGCAGCTCGACTTCGCTGTCGGTGAGATCGAAGTTGTGCCGCAACTTGCCGGCAAACTGATAACCCCCGCGAGCGCCGAACACCAGGCGGTTGTCCGCCGAACGCTGGCCGTAAGTCACTTGCCGGCTGCTCTCGCCAAACGCCTGGCCACGATTCAGGCCGATCTCGTCCCAAGTGCTGGCCGGCAACGGCTCGGTGGCAACGATCAGGCTTTGCACCGGCAGCTGATAGCGCCCCAGCGGAGCCAGCGTGGTGGCATACCCTTCCACCGCCGGCACCACCCAGGAGGCGCGCACCGAGGCTTTGTCCGTGCGCAGGCTGCCGGACTGCCAATGGGTGACGGGACTGTTTTCGTAGATCTTGACGCCCATCCGCTCCACCAACCGCGCCAGGCCGCGCACCAGCTTGGCCGGGTGAATCGTGGCAACGTGGGGTGCATAGATGCCGCCATAAGGCTTGGCGATACGGATCTGCTCGGCCAGTTGTTGCGGGCCAAGCCAACGGTAGTCGTCGTCGGTCAGGCCCTGGCTGTGAAGTTTGGCCAGGTATGCACGCAGGGTGGCTTCCTGTTCGGGGTAGCGCGCGGCGCAATACAGCACACCACCCTTGCGGTAGTCGCAGTCGATGCCTTCGCGCTCGATCACTTGCGCGACTTCGTCGGGGATGGCGTGCAGCAGGTCGAACGAGGCCCGGCGCTGTTCCGGGGTCAGGCCGGCCAACAGGCGGTCCTCTCCCAGCAGGTTGCCCATCAGCCAGCCGCCGTTACGGCCCGAGGCACCGAACCCGGCGGTTTGCGCCTCGATGATTGCGATTTTCAGCTCAGGCGCCTGGCGCTTCAGGTAATACGCGGTCCAGAGCCCGGTGTAGCCGGCGCCGATGATGGCCACGTTGACGTCCAGGTCCTGCTCCAGGGACGCGCGTGCCAGCAGCGGCTCGTCCAGCTGGTCCATCCATAAACTGATATTGCGCCATGCAGGCATGCCAAGCTCCACCACCACACTTCGATGGCAGTGATCCTAGAGCCTGGCCTCAGGGGCTGTCTTGCGCGCGTGCACGCAGGGAAATTTGTTTGACGTAGGCCTTGGGCGACTGGCCGGTGTGCTGGCGGAAGCTGCTGTAGAACGCCGACGTCGAATTGAAGCCGGCGGCAAACGCCAGTTCGTCGATGCGGATCGGCGGCGCGGCCATTTCCAGTGCAGCCAGCAAATGCTGGAGGCGTGCCTGGTTGACGTAGCGGTAAAAACTTTGCCCCAGCACCTGGTTCAACAGGTAGGAAATCTGGTTGCGGCTGTACCCGCACTCCTTCGCCACCCGTTGCAGGTCCAGCTCGGGGTCCAGATAGGGTTGCTGGCGCTCGAAGTACTGTTGCAGGTCGTTGGCCATGTAGCTCAGTTGCTGCGGCGACAGGCCCAGGCGGCTGACGGTCGGGCGTGTGGTCTCGCGGCGGCTGGCAGACTGCTCGTGGACCAGGGAGGCGTACTCGTTGACCCGCCAGATCAAGCCATCGCGCACGGTAATCGCTTCGCTGGTGCGAAACGACACCAGGCCCTGGCCGCCACGCAAGGTGATGCGGTATTGGATGAACGCGGTGTCGCCGTCGGCGCGGATGCGGTCGGTGTGTTCGATCGCTTCGTCGGCGCCACGGGGCATGCTGGCTTGCAGGTATTCGCGCAGCTCGCCGGCACCCACCACGCGGTTCTGGAAGAAATCGTGGTACTGGATGTCCGGATGGTAGTACGACATCACTCCATCCAGGTCCCGATCCCGCCAGCACAGATGGTGACGCAGTACCAGCTTGGCCGTAGCTTGGGTTTTCTGGGAGTCATCCGGAATGATGTCTTGCATTGAGCGCTCTACGCCGGTGAAAAAAGAGGCAGCTTGCCCAACTGCCCGTACCCGCTCAACGGCCATTTGATATTTCCGACTAATGGCCTTTCGCTTAATACCACGCAGCACGTGACCCATATCAACGTTATTGAAAACAACTGCCGGACGGGACGAAAAAACTCCCATGCCCGATGCGAACGAATGCTATTTTTAGTGCTCACGACGGCCAGGACCAGTGACGGTCATGGCGCCCCTGCAGCGAGCTAAAGGAAGCGCTCAATGAACAAGGTGGGCAACATGAACAAAGTGACATTCCCCAATGCCTGCCAGTTGATGCGCTGGCACTTTCATCCCATGGGCTTTGAGGCGAGCATGGATGCTCCCGGCAGTATGATCGCCCGCCTGTTCGACCGCGCCAGCGGGGAAACCCTGATTGCAATTGCCGGTATCCCTTGCGCCACGGTGATGAACGCTGCTGACGTGGAGCGGATCATCGAGGCGGTTGAGGATGAACTGGAGTCGTTTGTGCCGCCGCTGTCGCTACGGGCTTGATCTGGAGAAGCAGGTATCCTGTGGCGAGGGAGCTTGCTCCCGCTGGGTTGCGTAGCAGCCCCAAAATCCTGGGAGCGCTGCGCACTCCAGCGGGAGCAAGCTCCCTCGCCACAGCAAGCTCCCTCACCACAGGATTCAACGTCACCCCTTATGATTTGCTGATGCGCTGGTCGTCAAAAAACGGTTTGTCCCCGGCAACCCGGTCCGAAGCTTTTGGCACATTCACCCCTTGGCCATCCTGGCCGTCGACATACCAATAGCAATGGCTCACCGCCCGGGTAATGCCCACGTAGGCCAGGCGCAGCACTTCGTCTTTCTGCGCGCTGTCGTAAGCTTCGGTATCGCCGTCCTTGCCCAGTCCTGCCATGCGGTAGACCTGGTTCTTGTACGGCGAACTGGTCAAGTGCTGGCAGTCGCCCAGCAGGAATACCGCATCCGCTTGCAGGCCCTTGGCGCTGTGATAAGTCAGTTGCTTGAGCCGGCGGCTGCCGTACGGCAAACTAGAATCCACATTAACTACCGACTGAATATGCTCTTGCATCAATGACTTATCGCTGCTTTTTCGATACAGCATTAACACCGAGTCACCCTTTTGATAGTGCGCCAGCAGTTGTTGGCTTAGCGCCGCATCGTCACGGTCACGCACCGTGACCGGCACCAACTCCTTCGCGGTTCCACTGGCCTTGGCTTTCTTGCCGCTGATGGCCGGGGCCGCCCGCACAATGTGCTCGGCAGCATCGATCACGTGCTGATGGCTGCGGTAGTTCTCGCCCAGCATCACCCGGGTGGTCGTGGGTGACGGGAACTCCTTGTTGAACTCCATGAAATACTTGGGCGAACTGCCACGCCAGCCATAGATCGACTGCCAGTCATCGCCCACGCACAACAGCGAAGAGCGCTGGGCCCCGCGCCCCACGTGCATGGCCGGCCCGCGGCTGCGGATCTCCCGCAGGCTGGCCCGGATCCACGAGACGATCTGCGGCGATACGTCCTGGAATTCGTCGATCATCAGGTGCGACATCGGCCGTAGCAGCGGGTCGCTGAGCAACTTCAGGTTCTCCGGGGTGTTTTCGCCAAACAGCGAGAACATCCGGTTGTAGGTCATGACCGGTGGCGACTGGTCCAGCAAGTGATCTTCGAGGGCCTTCCAGAAAATGCTCAGTGCCTCGAAGTAAAAACGGTCTGGATCATCCTTGGCAAAACTCATCTTGCCCACGGCGGTGGGCACATCCAGCCCGAGGTTCTCGATGAACCCGGCGGCGGCAACAAAGCTGTCCAGCAACGGTGCCGAACCCAGCTCGCCCTTGACCTTGTAATCGAAGCCCGGGCCCGCTGTTGCGTCACCTGCCAGGCTGCTTAAAAGCCGCTTGGAAGACTCGTAGCTTTCTAGCCATATCAATGGTTTACGGCAGAAAGCTTGAAATAGGGTTCGCTTTACCGCCCATTCGGCACGTACCGACAGCTTGGACCCGGGTCGACTGACCTGGGCATTTTCCCGCGGGTCGAAGCCCAGTACGACCCAGGCATCCAGTTCGGCAATGTAACCATGGCAGTGAAACTTCGCGCCGTTGATATCGAACGTCTGGCGATTGGGCTCGATGCCCTTGATCGGCCAGGCGCCGGCACGAAACCACAGGTCTTCGATTACATCGCAGAGTTCTTCATCGCGCTTGGCCGCCAGTTCGGTCACCGCCACGCGTTTTTGCACGTCCGGGTGATCGCGCTCCAGCTCCTTGAGTTGCAGGGCATGGCGCGCCAGCGGGGCGATCAGTTCGCGGAAGCGTTCATGGCGGCCATGCAGCCGGTGATAGCAGGCATTCAGTTGCTGGCGCTGGGCGTCGTTGATCCGCAATTCGAAGGGGTTGCTGTCGGCCTCATCAAAGCCCGCTTCGGTCCGCGCATTGAGGTTCTCGAACGCCTGCAGCCGTTCAAGGCCCGGCAGGCTGCGCACCATTGGCAGGATGCGTGAGTGAAAGGTCCGCACCACCGCTTGCGCGTCTTTCATACCAAGGGGTTGGCCCCACAAGGCGAGAATTTCCATGAGCTTGTTGATGAAGTCCTTGCGCGACTCACGGGTGAAGGTCACCACCGTCATCGAGCTCAGCTCGAAGCCCAGGTAATGGGTCAGCAGCAGGATACGCAGCACCAGCGAGGTGGATTTACCCGCGCCGGCGCCGGCGATCACCGAGGTGGACGGCGTGTCGCTGAAAATCATCTTCCATTGCGCCGCACTCGGCTGGGCATGGGCCGGCAGCAGGCGCGCCACATCAGCCTTGATGCGTTTTTTCAACTCGGCGGTCAGCGGCAGGCGCCAATCATCGAACAGATTGTCGTCAACACCCGGCGCAGTGTGCTCATCCGGCCGGAAGTCACGAATCAGCAGGACCTGGCGGCCTTCTTCGATACCATCCGCCTTGCCTTCCTTATAGCCATACTCCACGCCGGCCGTGTGGCCACTGCGAAAGCCGTCGGCCTGGCCATGCAGCCATGAGAAACGGTGCTGTGCCCGCAGGCGCGTCAGGCCGTGACCGAATAATCGGGCGGCGAGCCGTTTCAACAGGGGCATTTCGGCCAGTGGCCGCAGTTCGGGAGGCAGATCGGGGGTGTGTTGCGGCACGCGGACTCCTGCGATGCTTTAACTCGGACAAGAGCCCTATGGTCGCCGCAAATGCCCCACAGTTCCAGCCAATTGCTTTGCGCTCATGCAGTTAGGCGATGAAGTGAAGACAAGTCCTGAGCATCGGCATCGAAGCATTCGATAGGAATCCAGCATTTTTTACGCTTTTTATCGATCTGGCGCTGCTGGATGATGGCTCCCATCCACAGGAGACGATCATGCTTGAACTTCGACCTTTCAACACCCTGGGCGGCGCCAATCACGGTTGGCTGGACGCTCACCACCACTTCTCGTTTGCCGAATACCATGACCCCAAGCGCATGCACTGGGGCAACCTGCGGGTGTGGAACGATGACCTCATCGCACCGGGCACCGGCTTCCCGCAGCACCCGCACCGGGACATGGAAATCATCACCTATGTGCGTGAAGGCGCCATCAGCCATGCCGACAACCTGGGCAACCAGGGCCGCACCGAGGCCGGCGACGTCCAGGTAATGAGCGCCGGCACCGGGATCGCCCACAGCGAGTACAACCTGGAAGCTACGCCGACCAAGATTTTCCAGATCTGGATCATTCCCAATGAGGCCGGTTTGCCGCCGTCGTGGGGCGCTAAGCCGTTTCCGAAGGGTGACCGCGAAGGGTTTGTGACCCTGGCCAGTGGCAAGGCCGGAGACAGCGAAAGCCTGCGGATTCGGGCCGATGCACGCTTGGTAGCGGCAAACCTGAAAGCCGGTGAAAGTGCCGAGTATTGGCTGGACAACGGACGCCGGGCGTACCTGGTACCGGCCACCGGGGTGATTGAAGTCAATGGCTTGCGTGCACAAGCTCGAGACGGTGTGGCGGTTGAGGATGAGCAGGTACTGCGGGTGACAGCGGTTGAGGACAGCGAGATCGTCTTGGTCGACCTCGCCTGACCTAGCTTGAATGTGGTGAGGGAGCTTGCTCCCGCTGGGGTGCGAAGCGCGCCCAAAAATGGGACTGCTGCGCAGTCCGGCGGGAGCAAGCTCCCTCGCCACAGGTTAATCAGTCATAGGTTGGGTATCAGTTAGCCGAGATCGCCCCGTCCACCAACACCTGGGCCTCTTCCACCAGTTGCTTGAGGTGATCTTCGCCGATAAAGCTCTCGGCGTAGATCTTGTAGATGTCCTCGGTGCCCGATGGCCGTGCGGCAAACCAGCCGTTTTCAGTCATGACTTTCAGCCCGCCGATCGCCTGGTCATTGCCCGGCGCGTGGCTGAGGATCTGCTGGATGCTTTCCCCGGCCAACTGCGTGGACGTCACCTGGTCTGGCGACAGCTTGCCCAACAAGGCCTTCTGCGCCGGAGTCGCCTTGGCATCCACCCGAATGGCGAACGGCTCGCCCAGTGCATCGGTCAGCCCGCGATAAATCTGGCTTGGGTCCTGGCCTTTGCGCGAGGTCATTTCCGCCGCCAGCAGCGCCGGGATCAAGCCGTCCTTGTCAGTGCTCCACACGCTGCCGTCCTTGCGCAGGAACGAGGCGCCGGCACTTTCTTCGCCACCAAAACCCAGCGAACCGTCAAACAGGCCATCGGCAAACCACTTGAAGCCCACCGGCACTTCGTACAGGCGACGGCCAATGCGCCTGGCCACGCGATCAATCAAGCCGCTGCTGACCACGGTCTTGCCCACCGCAGCATCAGCGCGCCATTCGGGGCGGTTCTGGAACAGGTAGTCGATGGACACGGCCAAGTAGTTGTTCGGCGCCAGCAAGCCACCGGACGGCGTCACGATGCCATGGCGGTCGTGGTCCGGGTCGCAGGCGAAGGCCACGTCATAACGGTCCTTGAGGCCGATCAAGCCCTGCATGGCGTAGCTGGAGGACGGGTCCATGCGGATCTGGCCGTCCCAGTCGACGCTCATGAAGCGGAAGGTCGAATCCACTTCGGTGTTCACCACGTCGAGGTTCAGGCGGTGATGCTCGGCGATGGCCGACCAGTAGCGCACCCCTGCTCCGCCCAGCGGATCGACACCCAGGCGCAAGCCAGCGTTGCGGATGGCATCGAAGTCGATGACGTTGACCAGGTCGGCCACGTAGGTGTTGAGGTAGTCGTGGCGATGAGTGGTGTCGGCCTTCAGCGCCTGGGCATGGGTGATGCGCTTGACTCCGGCCAGCTTATTGGCCAGCAGTTCGTTAGCCTTGGCTTCGATCCACTTGGTGATGTGGGTGTCGGCCGGACCGCCGTTGGGCGGGTTGTACTTGTAGCCGCCGCTTTGTGGCGGGTTGTGGGACGGCGTGATCACAATGCCGTCGGCCAAACCACTGGTGCGGCCGCGGTTGTAGCAAATGATAGCGTGGGAAATCGCCGGTGTCGGGGTGTACTCGTCGCCTTCGGCGAGCATCACGTGCACACCATTGGCGGCCAGCACTTCCAGCGCGCTGGCGCCGGCTGGGGTGGACAACGCGTGGGTGTCGAGGCCGACAAACAGCGGGCCGTTGATGCCCTGGGCTTCACGGTACAGGCAAATGGCCTGGCTGATGGCAAGCACATGCCATTCATTGAAGCTGAGGTCGAACGAGCTGCCGCGGTGTCCGGAGGTACCAAAGGCGACGCGCTGGGTGGAGATCGCTGCATCAGGCTGGCCGGTGTAATAGGCCGTTACCAGTCGCGGGATGTCTACCAGCAATTGAGCTGGTGCCGGCTTGCCCGCAAAAGGACTGAGAGTCATGCATAAACCTCGGAAAGAGAAGGGTTCGGAAAAAAGTGCAGTTTACTGGGACTTGGACTGCTCCGCGACGTTATAAATCCTACAGCAATCAGCGAAATTTCATTCAGTGCCGGTCTGTGCCTGCCTGAGCGCCAGAGCCAGCTCATCCAGGGCATTCTCCAGGTTATGGGCGCCGTCAACGGCATGGCTCAGCCGCAGATGCTGGCAGTGCAGGCCACTGAGGCTGAACAACTCCCCCGGCGCAATCACCACCTGCCGGGTGAGCAGGCGCTGGAACACCTGGCGCATATCCACCGGGGCCTCTGAGCGCAACCAGAAGGTCGCGCCAGCGGCGGGCATTCGGTAGCTCACCTGGTTGCCCAGATGCGTGTCCAGCCGCAGGCCCATGAGCCGGGCCTGCTCTTTGAGTTGCGGTCGCAACTCCCGCAGATGCTGGTCGATGCGCCCACTTTGATAGAGCCGCGCAATCGCGCGCTGGCGGATAGAGGACAACCGGAATGCGCGCAACAGGAACTGGCGCTGCAGCTCGCCGCTGAGGTGGCGCGACAGCAAATAGCCAAACGGCGCTTCCGGCCCGAGCATCTTCTCGAACGTGGAAAACACCATCAGCCGCTCGGGATTGGCCAGGTCCCGTAACGCGGTGATTGGCTGCCCGAAGCCGAGGTCACCATGGCTGTCATTTTCTAACAACCAACAGCCATGCTGGTCCAGCAATCGCACTAGCTGCAGGCGGTCATGGGTGGACAGGACTACGCCGGACGGCAGGCTGACACCGGATGACAGCAACGCCAGCTGCACCGGCTCGGTGCTGAGCAAGTGCTCGAACAACGCCAGGTCCAGGCCGTCGTCCGCCGTGAATGGCAATTCGAGAACCCTCACGCCTGCCCCCTGCAACAACCGCAGGATCAGCCAGTCACACGGGGATTCGACAATGATCGCAGCGCCCTTGAGACCCAGCACCTCGATCAGGATTTCCAGTACCCCGCGCAAGTCGGCGCCGATGTATACCTCGTCCGCCTGCCAGCAACGGGTCGGCGACGAGGTATAGCGCGCCGCGAGCGTCGCCCGCAGTTCCCACACGCCACAGGGCTGCGACCATGGCTGCAGATGATGCGGGTAATGCCGCAACAGTTCGCGCTCGAGCAGCAACAGCGCTGCGTCCAGTGACGCCGCAAGTGCCGGCTCATCGGCGCTGAGCACGCGCATTCCCGGGCGTCGCGCACTGGCATAGAGGCGCTCCAGCAGGTCGCCACCGCTGCTGCCTGGCGGTCTATTCAATACCGGCCAGGCGTAGTAGCCCGACTTGGGCACCGAGTACACCCGGCCCTCCTTCTCGAGCAACGAGTAAGCGTATTGAATGGTCGAGATCGACACATTCAGGCGCTCCGCCAGCTGCCGCAATGATGGCAGTTTTACCCGGGCATCCGTGCCCACCTCGCCGATGAGGTTGATCATGTAGCGATACACCGCCTGGTAGGCGAAGTCGGTTTGCCGGTCGTCCCTGAGGTTCATCGCTGGTCACCCGCCGCCACCCGCTTAACGCCCCGCCAGTTGGTAGGCTGCCAGGGCGGGCGCACCTTGCTGTGCCGTCTCGGCCATGCCCGGCACGCCGGTGGCTGGCCGCTTGCGATAGAGATGTTGCAGCAGGTCGATCGGCAACCCGCTGGTGTCGATGGCCCATTGCACCAGCATCTCGGCCACCGGCTTGCCTTGCAGCGCCTTGTGCAGCTCGGGGAGCGCCACCAGCATGCCGGGGTGGCATTGGCGCAAAAAGCTTTCGAGGCGCTCGCCGTGACGGATAAACGGCGAAAACATCAGGCAGTTCAGTTGGCTTTCATCCAATCCGAACAGCGCCTGGGCGTAGTCGGCCGCCAGCGCTCGGCCATCCTGGGTCGCTGCCTGGGCAATCAGGTGTTCGGGAATCTGCTTGCGCCGCATGAACAGCGCGGCCTGCTGCATGAAGCCCTGTGCGCCCTCCTCGTAATCCAGTTCCCGCAGGCACTCGGCCTGCAGGCCCCGCAGATGGGCCATCAGCAACGGATTCGCATAGCTCGCGTGGCTGAAATGAAAGCCAAACTCGTCCGGTTCATAGCCCATGAACTGACGCAACAGCGGCCCGGAGGAGTATTCGGCCGCGTCCTTAAGGTCGGCAGCGCCGATATAGGCCAAGTGGCGATGGTTGTCGGTGTCGGACTTATCGGCGACGGCGTAGCGCTCGCCGTAAAGGTCGCAGTAATAGGCGTTGCTCCACTCATCCATGCGCGCGAACAGCCCGCTGAGCACCAGGGGCTGGCGCGGCGGGATCTCTGCACCGCTCGCCAGCGCAGCTTTCTTCAGCCACGCCAGGTACTCCCGCTGCTTGCGCGCGGAGTCACCGCTGACCAGCGCGTGCACGCCGCCATTGCAGGTGGTGACGCGCTGGTAAAAGTCACCGAGGGCCAGGTAGGCGTCGTTGCACAGGGTTTGGCGAAGATCTCCCGAAGTCAGGTGCCCCACCATCAGCATATTGCGCCGGCTGGTGTCGCGCGCCGCACTGGAGGCCGGCCGCAGGTGGTTGAACGGCAAGACTTCCTGATTCTCGACCATCAGCAATTCGACACGCGCATCGTCATGCAGGAACAGCGCGCTGTAGCCGCGATGCAGCGTGTCCAGGGCATTTTGCGACATGCCGGCATGGCGCAAGGTCGCGACCCGCAGTTGAAACGTCCGCGGCGCCCGGCCTGCAAGCGTCAGCTGGGCTGCCCGCAACAACGCCAGGACATAGCTGCTGCCGGCGCCTGCGCCGTGAGCGACCAGCACCTTGTATTCACCGATCCGCTCCATGCCGCCTGCCGCTACCACGATTCGTTGAATCAATAACTGGAGCGAGGTACGTTCTGTTCGAGAGAAATGCCCTATCAAGCGTTGCAATACTTGTTGATAGACATAGTTCATGGCTTGTTCGTGAATAGCGCTCATAGTTCTACTACCTGAGTTGAAATATCAGTTTCGGGCAATCGTTGACGGCATTTGCCTGACCTGTTGTTTCTGTAGGGGCGTTACAACATGTGACATTCAATGGAGATTAGCACCGGGCCCTACCTGCCAAGCCTGCCTTTGGGGGCTTCCAGTCCCGAAAAGGCGCCAAGCCAAGGGGCACGCAGCCCAAACCGAAAGTCTTAGGAACGCTCTGACAACTTCCTACGCTGCTTTAACTTACAAACTAGAGAAGCATCCGACATAACCCACTTCAATATTGATGTTCCGGCAAAACAGCCATGGGAAACATTATTGGGCTTGACGGATGTACGGGGTGATTTCATATATTCAATCATTGCTCAATCCTTGAGATAAAAGTGACGGGGCAATTATCGGCACTTGAATAATGATTAACAGATACAGAACGCCGGCTAAAACCGGTTCAGATGGGGGCTTGCATGGGGTATCGAGTGTGCAGACACGACAACGCCGCGCTGGGATTCAGGGCGGCGTCAGGGGCATACATCTGGTTTATCGGGCTGAAGTGCTGAAATCCCGATTCAAGCGGTGGGCAGGTTAAGTCCTGTCAAATGGCGCATTTGCCCCATGCGCCCGGGGGCAGGAATACTCGCTTGAGAATATTCCCACAGATCAAACAGTTTCTACCTGCAAGGCAACCCGTTCACGGCACGGACATTCGTCCATATAGCGGTGCGCTTCAACGAACTGGCTGAACGGAAATACCGTGGTTTTCAGCGGTACCAGCACCTTGTCGGCGGTCAGTTGGTTGATGTCACGCAGGGCTCGCTGCAAGGCCACCTGGTCCTGGATGATGCCCAGTTCCGGTTTGCCGGTGAAGTTGCCGATGCAGTGCACAAAGAACTGAATGTTCTTCTGGAACGCCGCGCAGGCCGGGAATGGCGTCTGGTTGCCACCTTGCAGGCCGTACAGCACCAGGCTGCCACGGGGCGCCAGCACATCACCCAGCAACGACATCTGCGGGCCACCCAAGCCATCGAACACCACGTCTACGCCGCGGTTGTCGGTGAACTTGTTGACTTGCATCAGCAGGTCCTGCTCTTCGGTGACGATGACCTTCTCGGCCCCGAGGGACAGCAGGTATTCGCGCTCATCACTGGTCTTGGTCGCAGCAATCACCCGCACACCCAGGGCTTTGCCCAGTTGCACGAACGATGGGCCGGCACAGTGGCTGGCGTCCGTTACCAGGGCGAATTGCCCGGGTTTGACCCGCGCCAGGTCCATGTACGCAAAGTAGGCAATCAGCAGCGGCGTGTAGTGCACGCTGGCTTCGATCGGGCTCAGGACATCCGGGTAGCGGGTCAGCGCCGAGCGCGGCAGGACGATCTGTTCGCCGTACACCGGGTAGTCATTCGGGCTCTCGGCCGGGAAGCTGGCGACCTTGTCACCCACCGCCAGGTCGTCGACACCCTCGCCAACGGCCACAACCACGCCGGCCATTTCATGGCCAAGGCCGGAAGGCAAGCGGGCATGGGACGACGCCAGGTTCTGGCGCCACAGAATGTCGTACCAGCTGATGCCAATCGCCTCGACGCGCACCTGCACTTCGCCCGGTGCGGGCTTAGCGGCTGCATGCTCTTCGCATTTGAGCACCTCGGCCGGACCAAACTTGTGAAAACGGATCGTGCGGGACATCGCAAACCTCGTCAAAGTAACCTCTATTGCCATGAACTCTATCTGGGCTTTCGGGGCAAGACCACCGGTCGCCGTTAATAGTCGACATGCCTGTCATTGATTCCGCACATACGGAAAAGGTGCCAATCCATGTAGGAAAACTGAATTAGCCGGTGCAGAGTACCAGCCTTTCCCCGTAAGATTCATGCCGGTCATTGTTCTTATATGACCGCTCCCGTCAAGTTTACTGACGCCGCCTGGGACACAAGATGAACCGTAACGACCTGCGTCGTGTCGACCTCAACCTGTTGATCGTATTCGAAACCTTGATGCATGAGCGCAGTGTGACCCGCGCTGCCGAGAAACTGTTCCTTGGCCAGCCGGCCATCAGCGCAGCCCTGTCACGCCTGCGCGGCCTGTTCGACGACCCGTTGTTCGTGCGTACCGGACGCAGCATGGAGCCCTCGGCCCGTGCGGTAGAAATCTTCGCCCTGCTCTCCCCGGCCCTGGACTCGATTTCCACGGCCGTCAGCCGCGCCTCCGAATTCGACCCGGCCACCAGCACCGCGGTATTCCGCATCGGCCTGTCGGACGACGTCGAATTCGCCCTGCTGCCGCTGCTGCTCAAGCGCCTGCGGGCCGAAGCCCCCGGCATCGTGCTGGTAGTGCGCCGCGTCAACTACATCCTGATGCCCGGCCTGCTGGCCTCCGGCGAAATCTCCATCGGCGTGAGCTACACCACCGATTTGCCGGCCAACGCCAAGCGCAAGGTATTGCGCCGCAGCAAGCCGATGCTGCTGCGGGCCGACAGCATGCCGGGTTCCATGAGCCTGGATGACTTCTGCGCCCGGCCCCATGCCCTGGTGTCGTTTGCCGGGGATTTGAGCGGGTTTCTGGATGAAGAACTGGAAAAACTGGGCCGCAAGCGCCATGTCGTGCTGGCTGTGCCGCAGTTCAATGGGCTGGGGACGTTGCTGGCGGGCACCGATATTGTCGCGACCGTGCCGGACTATGCCGCTGAAGCGTTGACTTCAGCGGGTGGCTTGCGGGCTGAGGAGCCGCCACTGCCGGTGCGCACCTTTGAATTGCACATGGCGTGGCGTGGGTCCCAGGACAATGATCCGGGGGAACGGTGGTTAAGGTCGCGGATTCAGATGTTTTTTGGCGATCCTGAGAGCCTATAAAGCAACAGCACCGCCGGGCATCACACCGAACTCGTCACTTCGCTCTGAACAGATTGCAATTCCCCGGGAACCGGCTCATCGCTGGCGATCGGCCTTGGGCCTTGAATCACGGCCAGGCGCCCGATGCTCGGCGAGCTTTTTTTGCTCTTGTTTGAATTGCTGTTGCCAGCGGGCCAGCGCCTCAGCCCCGTCCGATGCCTGCACCGCCATTGGCACAGACACGATCATCCCGAAAAGCGTCCAGATAAGGAGTTGCTTCATTTCATCTCACCTTCGTTGTTTTAGCTGAAACTGGTTCGGATATCGGCGCGCTGGTATTGGTCGAGCAACCCCGCCAAATCCCGGTAACAAGCAGCCAGGTCGCGGGCACCAAGGCGGATCAGTGATCTCGACGTACGCCGGGCCTGGGCCGCGCTGATCGCTGAATCGAAGGCATATCTGGCAATACGCCGGTCGCCCGCTTGCACACACCTGGCGATTGATGAATCAGGCTCCAGGTCGCGTGTCTTGCGGTGCAGCAACCGTAACTGTCGACCCAGTTGAAGCGAGACGGCACCGGCCTCATCGGCGCCCGACAGCGCTTGCAGGGCAACCATCCGGTGCTGTTGCGTGGCCTGCCACTTCAGAAGATCCATGCGGTGCCAGCGACGCAGTAACTGGCGCGTGTCTTTGTGCAGCGCGGTCCTCAGGACGTCGGCGTGGCTGGCGGGTTTCCCCGGCAGCAACTGGAAGGCCAGCAGGCAGATAGCAAGCGTCACCATCCAGGCCAGGGCTTGATTCGCGAAGTCAGCGAAGTCGTATTGGGCGGTCCCGGCAGTACCGACCAGGGTGTTGAACGTAATCAGGTAGGCGACGCCTTGCAGGGCATGGCGCGGCCGGGTCGTGGCATGAATCCCGACCGCCCAGAACGCAACCAGCACCACCGTGAGCAACCCGAACCCGCTGATGTGCGGCAACAGCAGGAACTTGCACCCCGCCGCTGCCAGGATTGCGTAGAAGGTTCCCCTGGCAAGGCTCGCAATGCCTTGCTCGGGCGCCGCGCTGGTGGCCAGCAAGGTGCAGAACGGACCCAGTACGGCCAGCAAGGTTGGCCCCTGGTCCCAGCCGGTGAGGTACCAGACAGCACCGGTCGCCAGCGTGGCCAGCAACGCTCGCACACCGTTACGCAGTGCAGCGCCGTAGTGTCGGTGAAACCCCACGGCGCGGGCCGGCGGCAGGGGCGCGCGCTCAAGGCAGGCAAAACTCGACAAGGCGCTGGCCAGTTCGGCCAATGGTTCATTCAGACGCCGCTGGCTCGCGCCTGGTTCAAGGCTGGCTTGCAGCTCCCGGACACGATCGGCCGCCACGCAAAACCCGGGCATGGCTTCAGCCAGCTGGCGCAACTGTGCGCCGATTCCAGCGTGCGAAGGTATCGCGCATTCGTCGAGCACCACGGCATGCAGATACGCAAGTCCTGCCTGCAGGGTCGCCAGCCTGGCGCGGATCAGCACCGACTCGCCCCGACCAATCCCGAGAAGGTCGTCCACTTTGCTGATATCGATGGCCAGCGGGTCCTGCGCACGCGCCGGCCCGCCGTCAAACCGCACGGCCAATAACCGCAGGGTGCGCGACGAGACGTCGCGAAGTGCCATGGTCAGTGTGCGCTCGACGGTCTTGCGGCTGAATAACGTGGCCACCAGGCTCAGGCTCAACACCCCCAGAACAACGGCCGTGCCCCGTCCGACGATATGGTCGAAACCTTGCTGCGGCGCGACGATGGCGGGCCCCAGGGCCAGGCACACGGTGTAGCCGGCGACCACCGCCGCCGTGGCCTGGTAGTGCCGAAACACGGTCATGGCGCCGACACAAAGGCCCAGCCATATCCCGATCCCGAGGATAAACAGCAGCATTTGCTGGGCGAACAGGCTGGTCAGGACCAATGCCACAGCCAACCCCACCAGGGTGCCCAGTGCCCGGTGGAAGCCCTTGCCAACCACTGCCCCCTGCAGCGGATGGATCAGCAACAACACGGTTGAGGCGGCCGAGAACGGCGAATCCAGGTGTAATTGGAACCCCAGCCACAGGGCCAATGAGGCCGCCAAAAGACTACGCAGCACATAGCCCGAGGTAGCAGCTTCCCATGCCCCCAGCATGCGCAGTGCACGGAGCATCACATGAACGCCTGAAGCCATTGCACCAGCCTCCAGCGCGGCGCCGTGCCCTCCTCGGCAACCTCGATGCTGGCGGTCATCCCCGCCGCCAACTCCACACCGGGCGGCACCTTGTCCAGTTCAATCCGCACGGGCACGCGCTGGGCCAGGCGTATCCAGCTGAACGTAGGCGCCACCTGGGGCAAACCACTGTTACTGCGCAGCTCGTTACCGTCAGCAATGCCCCGACCAATGCTCGCCACATGCCCTTCGAGCAGCGGTGAAAAACCCATCAGCTTGATGGACGTCACAGCCCCCACCCGAACACCAGCCAGCTTGGTCTCCTCGAAGTAACCGGTGACCCAGAAGCTATGGCTATCGACCACAAAGATATTGGTCTCGCCCGCTGCCGCGTAGTCACCCGGCTGCAGCCGCAACTGGGTCACATAGCCGTCGACCGGCGAACGAATCGTCGTGCGGTCCAGATCCAGCCGCGCATGGGCCAGTTGGCTGCGGGCTGCATCCAGGCGCGCCCTGGCCACCGCCAGGTCCCGGGCTGCGTTGTCGGTTTCCTCCCGCGCAATCGCATCGCCGAGCTGGTTGCGGCGTTTGAGCTGTGCACTGCGCTGCTCGAAAACACTGCGCGCCTCGGCAAGCTCGGCCGTGCGCTGTTGCTGGGCAAGCAAGTAGCTGCTGCGATCGATCTGGTACAGCAACGCGCCCTTGGCGACCCACTGGTTGTCGCCCACCAGCAGGTGTTCGACCTGGCCGGACACCTCGGGGGCAATACGGATAACTTGTGCGCTGACACGCCCGTCCCGCGTCCAGGGGGCCAACTCATAGGCACGCCACAGTTGCGTGCAGAACAGCAATGCGGCCAGCCCGAGCACCAGGGTGACGAGGGTCTTGAGGATGTGTTTGATGATCATCGCGCTGCCCTCAAAAGCTCAGAACCAAGGTCGAGAGCACGATCAGCGACACAAAGAAACGCGCCAGGCTGGGGTGCCAGGCCCAATCCAGCCAGCGCCGCAGGGCCCGCTCCAGTAGCCCGTACACCAGGGCTGCAACGCCGACGTAGAGCAAGAACGGAGGAATGTAGAGGTGGGCAATCGTGATTTCGCTGAGCATCGGTTGAATCTCGCAGTCGGCAATCACCTTGATCGCCTTGATGAAGATGGTAGGGACTGCAAGGTCGTGCCGATATTGAGTATGCTGCCAGGATATAATCAATTTCAGACAATCGAGGCGGTGCAACATGGGCGAGATGAAGCTCCAGGGCGTTGATCAATTCGAACTGGACAGTTTTGATCAGCCCGCCGTCGCGTTGATGCTCGGCAGCCAGCGCAACGACACCGAATTCCCCGTGCACAGCCACCGCAAAGGCCAACTGGTGGTGGCATATCACGGCGGTATCGTGTGTACCGTAGAGGATGGCGTGTGGATGGTGCCGTCGGGCTTCGGCGTGTGGATTCCGGGCGGTATCGCCCACAGCAACCGGGTGACCGCCAACGGCAGGATCGGCTACCTGTTTGTCGAGCCCGGCGCCGCCGCGCTACCGGAGAAATGCTGCACGCTGGTGCTTTCGCCGCTGGTCCTGGCGTTGATCCTGCACCTGAGCGCCCAGCCCCAGGATTATCCGCCTGCCTCTGCCAATTCGCGCGTGGCGAGCGTGCTCCTTGAACAACTGGAACTGGCTCCTTCGGAGCAGTTGTACCTGCCGCTCCCCGCTGCTACGCAGTTGCGCTTCATCGCCCGCGGCCTGGCCCAGGCCCCGTCAAACCGTTGCACCATGGCCCAGTGGGCACGCCAGGTGGCAATGAGCGAGCGCTCCCTGGCCCGCCTGGTCAAGAGCGAAACAGGCCTGACTTTTGGCCAATGGCGCAAACAATGGCAAATCATCGTGGCCTTGCAGAGCCTGGCCGAGGGCGAGTCGGTGCAACGAACCGCCGAGGCGCTGGGGTACGAGTCGGTCAGTTCGTTCATCAGCATGTTTCGCAAGACACTGGGCTCGTCGCCGGCGCGCTACATTCGCCGTACGGCAACGCGCTAGCCTCAAGGTGCCTCAATCACTGCCAACTGCTCCGCCAACAACCCCGGCAATCGCGCCTGCAAAAACCCGACCCACGTCCGCACCTTGGCATCCAGAAAGCGACTTGATGGATACACCGCGAAAATGCTCCGCTCCCGTAGCCGATATCCGGGCAACAGCCGCACCAGCGAGCCCTCGCGCAGCGCCGGGTTGGCGCTGAAGAACGGCAACAAGCTGATGCCCATTCCTTCCTGCGTCGCCTTGACCATCGCATCCGCGACATTGGTCCTGAAGGTGTCACCCGGCGAAATCGCAATCTCGCCCTCTTGCCCCTTGAACAACCACGCATCCTCCTGGAAATCCTGCAGATGCAACCGTCGATGCTGCATCAACTGCTGCGGATGCTCGGGCACGCCGTACCGGGCCAGATACCCCGGTGCCGCACAGGGCACACTGAACAACTGCCCGATCGTCTGGCTGACCAGCGCCGAATCCGGCAACGAATGGGCGATGGAGATCACCACGTCGTGACCCTCTTCAAGCGGGTCCGGGTTGTGCTGGGACAGGGTCAACTCGATGGACACGTCCGGGTACTGCTCGCTGTAGCGGGCAATCAATGGTGTGATCAACACGCCAAGCCCGCTCATGCAATGCAACCGCAACCGCCCACGCGGCTTGAGGTGGGCGCCGCTGGCTTCGGCGGTGGCGTCCCTCACGTCCTCAAGAATGTCGCGACAGCGCAACAGGAAACGCTCGCCCGAATCAGTAAGGCTCAGGCGCCGAGTGGTGCGCTGCAAAAGTCGGGTCTCAAGGTGTTTTTCCAGTTCGGCGATCAACCGCGACACGTGTGCGCCGGACATGTCCAAGGCCGCAGCCGCCGCAGCAAAGCTGCCAGTGTCGACAACCCGGGCAAACACCCGCATGCCATTGAGCAAATCCATCAACATTGCCCCTCGATTGCTACGTGATACGTACGAGTCATTCACCTGTTCCTGTCTTTATCCCGCTGCGGCAATCACTAAAATGAACCCTACTCACAGAGGAACTCATCATGAATATCAAATGGCTCAGCCTGCTCCTGTTTTTCACCGCCGCCGGCGCCATGGCGGCCGGCAGCAATGAAGCGCTGGATATCCAACACGTTGTTTCAATCACGCCCGTGCCGGGCAGTTGCCAGGTAGAACCGGCGACCATGGTGTATCTCGACAGCCAGGGCGCCAGCCATACCGTCCACTACCAGGTCATGGGCACGTGCCAGGGCGGGGTTTAATGCAGCTTCCAGGTGTAACTGAGGATCAGCCGGTTCTCGTCGATGTCGCTGCGGTAGTTTGAACGGGCCATGACATTGCGCACCCGAATGCCCAAGCCGCTCAATGTGCCGCTTTGCACCACATAGCCGATATCCAGGTCGCGCTCGCGATCCTTGCCTTCATAACCCGCGCCGGTGGTCACGTTGTTACCGGTGATATAACGCACGGTGGTGGTCAGCCCCGGAATGCCCAGCGCCACGAAGTCATAGTCGTACCGCACTTGCCAGGAGCGCTCGTCGGTGTAGGCAAACTCGTAGGTGGGTACTTCGTTGCCCAGCGGCGTGATGTTGGCGAAGACCCGCGGGAAGGCACTGTCGCCATACATGGCTTGATAACCGACGTAGAAGATATGGCCGCCATGCTTGGCCGACAGCAGCGAGAAAAACGCCTGGTTGTCGATCTTGCCGAGCAGTTTGTCGCCGTCTTCCCGGGCATCGTAGTAGCCGAGGTTGGCGCCGAGCGTCCACTCACCCATTGGCTGGCTGTGCTTGAGGCCGACAAAGTCCTGGCGGTAGATGTCCTTGAGTTGGCCATGCCAGTAGCTGACGC
Source organism: Pseudomonas sp. F9001 (assembly GCF_013385435.1). Classification (NCBI taxonomy): domain Bacteria; kingdom Pseudomonadati; phylum Pseudomonadota; class Gammaproteobacteria; order Pseudomonadales; family Pseudomonadaceae; genus Pseudomonas; species Pseudomonas sp. F9001. Next base: position 28,994 of record NZ_JACAPX010000025.1, on the reverse strand, counting down.
TGGTGCGGTTGGTGTTGAAGGCGTAGTCGCCGCCGACGTAGTTGAACCCATCACTTTCAGCGCCGCGTTGCGGCACATGGCCGAGCATGGCGATCATTTTCTCGTCGCCGGCTTCGTTGCGCAGGCTGGTGGTGGTCAAGTGCCCGGCCTGTAGCGCAAGGCCGGCGATTTCGCCGGAGCTGACACTCACGCCCTGATAGCTCGGCGGCAGCAAGCGGATATCGCTGAAGGCCAGCACCGGCAGGTTCGGTTGCAGTTCGCCGACCTTCAATTCGGTCCTGGAAAACCTGGCCTTGAAGGTCAGGCCCAAACGGCTGTAATCATTCGGGGCGCTGCCGTCGCCCTTGACCGGGAGCAGGCCGGTATTGGTGCGGTCCGGGCTGCTGTCGAGCTTGAGGCCGAGGGTGCCCAGGGCATCCAGGCCAAAGCCCATGGGCCCCGGCGTGTAGCCGGATTTATAGGTCAGGATAAAACCCTGGCCCCACTCCTCTGCCTTTGATTGCTTGTTGGCGCCGACGATGTCCGAGAAATCGCGGCTGAAGTAATAGTTGCGCGCCTGCAAGGTGGCGGTGGAGTCCTCGAAAAACCCGCCCTCGGCCGCCGTCGCCGCAAGGGGCACGCCCAACAGGGATAGCCAGATACGTTGTGTGTTCATGTCGTTGCTCTTAGTTATTGTTATCGACAGTTACTGCGCCGGGGCGGCGATCACCTCCTGCCGGCCCCGACGTTCATTCAGCGCATACACCGTCATTGCCAGCACGGCGATGGCCCCGGGGATGGCAAAGGCCATGAAGTTCAGGTGCAGCGGCAGTTCAATCCCCATCAGCGCGCCGCCCAGCAGCGGGCCGACGATGGCGCCGGTACGACCGATACCGGAAGCCCAGCCCAGGCCGGTGGCTCGAATGTTCAAGCCATAGAGTTGTGCGGCGCCGGCGTACAGCAGGATTTGCGTGCCGATGGTGGTGGCGCCGGCAAAAAAGATCAGCAGGTACAGGACCGGCATCGGGCTCTTGATACCCAGCAGGCTGATGGAGAGCAGCGCGGCGATAAAGAAACCGATCACCACCTTCACCAGGTTAAGCCGGTCACACAGCCAGCCACCGACAAGCGCCCCGGCGATGCCGCCAAAATTCAGCGCCAGCAGGAACGACAGGCTCGATCCCAGGCTGTAACCGGCACCCGCCATCAGTTTGGGCAGCCAGGAACTCAGGGCGTAGACCATCAACAGGCAGCAGAAAAACGCGACCCAGATCGCCGCCGTCCTCAAGGCCAGGCCGTGGCGGAACAACTCCAGCACCGAAGCGCCCTTGCCTTTACCGGCGCTGACGAGCAGTTGGTCTTGCGGGTCGATCCGGGTCTGCGGCGACAGGCGCTTGAGCAGCTCACGCGCCTGTTCCTTGCGGCCCTGGCGAATCAGGAACCCGATGGACTCAGGCAGCCAGTACACAATCAACGGCATCAGCAGCAGCGGGATCGCCGCGGCGAAGAACATGGACGACCAGCCAAAACGCGGCAGCATGAAAATCCCCACGCCGGCCGACAGCATGCCGCCCAGCGAGTACCCGCCAAACATCACCGCCATCAGGATGCTGCGCATTTTCTTCGGTGCGTATTCGGTAATCAGTGCGGCCGCATTGGGCATCAGGCCGCCACAGCCGAGCCCGGCAATAAACCGGCAGATTCCGAACTCAGTCGGGTTGCTGGCAAAACCGTTAATCACCGTGGCGACGCTGAACAAGGCAAAGCAGATGGCGATGCCTTTGCGGCGACCGAACTTGTCGGCCAGGCTGCCGAAGACCAGCGCGCCGAACATCATCCCGAACAGCGCATAACTGCCCAGAGCGCCGGCCTGCAGGGGGGATAGTCCCCATTCCTTCATGATCGACGGCAAGACCACGCCGTAGATGAACAAGTCATAACCGTCAAAGATCAACAGCACAGCACACAGGCTGACCACCAGCCAGTGGAAACGATTGAAATGGGCATTATCGATAATCGAATTGACGTCATGGGTACGCATGGCAGTGCTCTCATTATTGTTGTTGTGAGTCAGTGTCTGCAGGTACGGCGCTGGGTCAGCCGAGGTCGCCGCCTCCTACCGGCAAGGTGACGCCCGTGATGTAGGAGGCCTCATCAGAGGCCAGAAACAGAATCGCGCCGGCTTGTTCGTCGATGCTGCCGTAGCGCTTCATCGGGCTGCTGTCGAGGGTCTGGTCGACGATCTGCTGGTACCAGACGCGCTCCTGGTCGCTCTGGGGCTGGCTGTTGCGCGGGATCCGCCGCGGTGGTGCCTCGGTGCCACCGGGTGCGGTGCCGTTGACCCGAATGCCGCTGCCGGCGGTCTCCAGGGCCAGGCACGCGGTCAAGGCGTTGACGCCGCCCTTGGCCGCGCCATACGGCACACGGTTCACTCCGCGCGTGGCCACGGACGAGACATTGACGATGGCACCGCTGCCCTGCTCCAGCATGTAGGGCAACACGCAATGGCAGCACCACAGGGTCGGGAACAGCGAGCGGCGCACCTCGGCTTCGATTTCGTTCTCGGCGTAGTGCTCGAAGGGCTTGGCCCAGATAGTCCCGCCGACGTTGTTGACAAGGATGTCGATACGCCCGAACCGCGCCTTGGCAGCGGCCATCACACGGGCACATTCGGCATGCTGCTCCAGGTCGGCGGTGAGGATCAGCGCCCGCTCATGCTGCAATTCATGCACGAGTTCCGAGCGATCGACGGCCACCAGCCAGGCGCCCTCTTCCAGCAAACGCTCGGCAACCCGCCGACCGATGCCCTGGGCGGCGCCGGTCACCAGCGCAACCTGGGTGTTGAAACGTGGAGTCATGGGGGATTCCTCAGGCGGCGTCGCCGGTGACGATGGCGTTGGGGGTGAACTTCTCGTAGTGGAAGCTGGCGGGGATGACGCCCTGGTTCTTGAAGTGCTGGCGTACCGCGTCGACCATCGGTGGCGGCCCGCACAGGTACACATCCACGTCGCCATCGTTCAGCACGTCAGCGGCCATGTGCTGGGTGACATACCCCTGCCGGGGGTGCGCGGTCTGGGGGTCGGCCACGCAGGTGACAAAACCGAAGTTGGGCAGGCGTTGGGCGAACGCCTCCAGCGCCTCGACCATCACCAGGTCCTGGTCCCGCGTCACGCCGTAGATCAGCGTGACCGGCCGGGTTTCCTCGCGCTCGGCCAACACTTCAAGCATCGACAGGAACGGCGCCAGCCCCGTACCACCTGCCAGCAACAGCAGTGGCCGCGCCACTTCGCGCAGGTAGAAACTGCCCAGCGGCCCGGTCATCGGCACCGCGTCGCCCGGCTGGGCACGCTCCAGCCAGCCACTCATCAACCCGCCGGGCACATGCTTGATCAGGAAGCTCGCGCGTTTGTCGCCGGGGCGACTGCTGAAGGAATACGCGCGGGTCTGCCCACTGTCGGGCACGCCGATATTCACGTATTGCCCCGGCAGGAACACCGGCGCCTGATCCAGTTCGAAGCTGACTTCCAATGCTGCATCGGCATGCCGGGTAATACTCGCCACCGTCGCGGCAAATTGCGCGGTGCCGGTCTTGCAGGCACCGGACGGCACCGGCACGGCAATCACGCAATCGGATTGCGGCACCATCTGGCAGGTGAGCACCTGGTGCTCAGCGGCTTCATCCTCGCTCAGGGCGTCTTCGATGTAGTCGTCGCCCAAATCATAGGCGCCGGTTTCACAGCGGCATTTGCAGGTGCCGCACACACCGTCGGAGCAGTCCATGGGCAGGTTGATACGTTGGCGAAAGGCCGCGTCGAGGACCTTTTCACCCACCTTGCAGTCGATGAAACGGGTTACCCCGTCCTCGAAGTTCAGGGCAATGGAGTACGTCATGGGCGTGTCCTCAGATGTGGTAGATATCGATGACCTGATGGATGTAGTCGTTTTTCAGCACCACCTTCTTGCGCGTGATCAGCGGCTGTTCGGCGCGGATGTCGAGGCGATAGAACGAGGTACCGAAGTACGTATCCGTCGTCTTGTAGCGATGGCTGAGGGTTTGCCAGTTGAAACGCAACTCCACGTGCTGCCCGTCGTCGGCCAGCACTTCGAGGTTGGTGATCAGGTGCGCGGTGCGCGGCTCCGGGGTGCTGGCGCTGGAGCGCTCGGTCTTGATCCGGAACACCCGGTCTTCCAGGCCGTCGCGGCTGGGGTAATAGATCAGCGAGATTTCGCTCTGGGGGTCTTCGGTCAGCGTGTCGTGGTCGTCCCAGGCCGGCATCCAGTACTCGACCTTGGGTGAATAGCATTCGAGCCACTCATCCCACTGGCGGTCATCCAGCAGGCGGGCTTCGCGGTACAGAAAGTCCAGCAGGCGGTCACGGGAAGCACTCATGCCAGCACCTCCTTGTCCGTCGCGATCAAGCCTTGCTGCTCCCGTTCGATAGCGCGTTGCAGGCTCTGGGCCCAGTGGGCGTGCTGGCGCACGAACAGGCCTTCGTCCTCGGTCTTGACGCCACTGAGCTGCGGATTCATGCCCATGGCCCGGGCGTTTTCGTCAGGGCCTTCGACCCACTGTTTGGCGCCGCGGCTGAGGTCATTCCACAAGGTGGTCGCACCCTGGTAGCCGGTCTGGCAGGCGCGGAACTCTTCCAGATCGTCAGGTGTACCCATGCCGCTGACGTTGAAGAAATCTTCGTACTGGCGGATGCGCGTGGTGCGTTCCTCGGCACTTTCGCCCTTGGGCGCCATGCAATAGATCGTGACTTCGGTCTTGTCGACCGCGATTGGCCGTACCACGCGGATCTGCGTGGAGAACTGGTCCATCAGGTACACATTCGGGTAGAGGCACAGGTTGCGGGTTTGGTCGACGATAAAATCGGCGCGTTCCTGGCCCAGGCGCTCGGCCAGCGCCTCGCGATGGGCATGCACCGGACGCACTTCGGGGTTGAGCAGGCGCGTCCACAGCAGGATATGGCCATGCTCGTAGGCGTACACGCCGCCCAGGCTTTTCGACCAGCCATTGGCATCCACGGTGCGCGTGCCTTCGGCTTCGTAATTGCGCCGGCCCATGGTCGCCGAGTAGTTCCAGTGCACGGAGCTGACGTGATAACCGTCGGCGCCGTTTTCGATCTGCAGCTTCCAGTTGCCGTCATACACATATGACGAACTGCCCCGCAGCACCTCCAGCCCCAGCGGGGCCTGGTCGACCATCTGGTCGATGATCACCCGGGTCTCACCCAGGTAGTCGCTCAGCTCCGGCACCGTCTCGCTGAGGCTGCCGAACAGGAAGCCGCGATAGTTTTCGAAGCGACCAAGGCGTTTCAAGTCGTGGGAGCCGTCACAGTCGAAGCTGTCGGGGTAGGCGCCGGTCTTGGCGTCCTTCACTTTGAGCAGCTTGCCGGCGTTGCTGAAGGTCCAGCCGTGGAACGGGCAGGTAAACGAGCCTTTGTTGCCTTGCTTACGGCGGCAGAGCATCGCGCCACGGTGGGCGCAGGCGTTGACCAGGCCGTGCAGCGTGCCGTGTTTGTCGCGGGTGATGACCACGGGCTGGCGGCCGATCCAAGTGGTGAAGTAGTCGTTGATCTCCGGCACCTGGCTTTCGTGCGCCAGGTAGACCCAACCGCCTTCGAAAATGTGCTTCATTTCCAGGGCAAACAGGTCGGGGTCGGTGAAGATGTCGCGGCGGCAGCGGAACACCCCGGTGGCGGGATCTTCCTGGACAGAGTCGCGCAATTGTCGGGCGAGTCGGTCGAATGTGCTGATCATGGGGTAGGCCCTCGGTTGTTCTTGTATCAGGCCCCCCCACCTTATGTGCTTGCCCTACCCCGCAATATCCGCTGACTGCAATTCGTTATCCGCCTGGCGCGAGCCGGCGCTTCCACGTTTGCGAAGGCAGCTCGCCAAAGCGTTTGCGATAGGCCTCGGAGAACCGCCCCAAATGCACAAACCCATGATCCAGCGCCACCTCCGTCACGCTGCGCGCCGTGGCCAGTTGCAGCATGGCGTGCACCCGCTCCAGCTTGCGCTGGCGCATGTAGTCACGGGGTGACAGGCCGACCTGGCGTTCAAACAAGGTATACAACGAACGCTCGCTGACCCTGGCGATGGCCATCAGTTGTTCGACGCTGATGTCGTCGGCCAGGTGCTCCTCGATGAACTGACGCACGGCTTCAAAGCCCCCACCCTGATCCGGTCGCGGCATCACCCGCAGGACGTTGCTGGCCAGCAGCGCCAACAGCTTGTTCGCCACAATGCGCTCGTACAGGCCCTGCACTTCGGGTTCGGCGGCGTTTTCGGCCTCATGGCAGATCAGCCCCAGCAATTGCAGGAACCCACCCATTTCGGCAAGTGCGTGGCGCGGCGCCGCAAAACGGATGCCCGGCTGCGGCAACGTCCAGTGCTGCTCAAGGCAGGCGTTTTCCAGCAGGCGCACGGGCACCTTGACGATGAATTTTTCGCAGTCGGCGGAATAGGTCAGGTCTACCGGGTCATCCGGGTTGATCAGCAGCACTTCGCCGGGGCCCAACACCTGCTCTTCGCCACGGGAGCTCGAGCGGCAGTGGCCGTGCAGCAGGATCTGCAGGTGGTAGATGGTTTCCAGCGCCACCGAGGTCACCCGCACCGGCGCGCCGTAGCTGATGCGGCACAGGTCCAGGCTGGAAAAGGTCCGGTGGCTGATGCTCGCCTGCGGGCGGCCCTTGGGCGGCAGGCGGATGCAGTGGCTGCCGACATGCTGGTTGACGTAGTCGGACACGGCATAGGCATCTGCACGGTCGAAAATCTGGCTGCGCTCACTCAATAGCACGGTCATGGTTGCGCCTTTTATTGTTATGGGCCCTGCGTATGTACTTCACCGCAGAGTGATGCGGGGGACGCAAGCCGTCCAATATTCAATAGGTGTTGCTTCATACCCCGAAGGTATCGTGGGTTCACTTTCGCTGCAAAACCGACTCACCGGCCCGGGGCGGCAGCCGCAGGTTATCCAGCAGCGCCACGCCGGCGATCACCGCCACTAGAAGAAACGTCAGCTGGAAATCGGCGGTGGCGGCCTGCCCGGTATTGCCGTGAAAATTCATGGCAAAACGTAACAACAGCGCGCCAATCGCCACGCCCATGGCCATGCTCAGCTGGAAGAACATGCTGAACAAGGTTGAGGCGTCGCTCATCTGCGCCTTGGGTATATCAGCGAACCCCAGGGTGTTGAACAAGGTGAACTGCATGGAGCGTGACAGGCCACCCACGAACAGAATGAACAGGATCAGCGCCCAGCTCATGCGCTCGTCCAGCAGCGCACAGGCCGCAATCGCGAGCACGCCAAGGATGCCGTTGATCATCAGCACCGAGCGAAAGCCCCAGCGCTGCATCACCGCCGTGGTGAACGGCTTCATCGCCAGGTTGCCGGCAAATACCGCGAGCACCAGCAACCCCGCATCGAATGCAGAAAGGCCGAACGCCAGTTGAAACATCAGCGGCAGCAGGAACGGCAAGGTGCTGATGGCCACCCGGAAAATCGACCCGCCGCACAGGCACACACTGAACGTGCGCACACTCACCACACCCAGCGCCAGCAATGGTTGGGCATGCCGGCGCATATGGCGCCAGGCAAAGGCACCGAGCATCACGCCTGCAGCGCTGAGTAACAGGCCCTGCAACAAGCTGCCACGGCTTTGCCCGAGCAGTTCCACGCCGTACAACAGCGCCGCGCTGGCGACACCCACCAGCAGGAAGCCGCTGAAATCGAATGAGCGGGACGTGACCTCGTCGTGTTTGGGGATCAGTACCAGCGTGGCAATCAGCGCCAGCAGGCCCAGCGGCAGGTTGAGGTAGAAAATCCACGGCCAGGACGCGTGGGTAACGATAAACCCGCCCACCGGCGGCCCGAGTATCGGCGCCACCAAGCCGGGCCAGGTGATGAATGAAATCGCCCGCACCAGGTCTTTTTTCTCGGTAGCCCGCAGCACCGCCAGGCGCCCCACCGGCACCATCATCGCGCCGCTGATGCCCTGCAACACGCGCGCGGCGACGAAGGTCTGCAGGCTGTCGCTCCACCCGCACAGCAGTGACGACAGGCTGAACAGCACGATTGCCCAACCGAATACCCGCCGCGAGCCAAAGCGGTCGGCCAGCCAGCCGCTGATGGGAATGAACACCGCGACGGCGAGCATGTAGGCGCTCATACCGATGTTCACGTCCACCGCGCCCACGCCGAAGGTTTTGGCGATGTCCGGCAACGCGGTGGCGATCACTGTGGCGTCCAGGTTTTCCATGAAGAAAGTGACGGCGACCAACAAGGCAATCAGGGTTGAGCGGCGTTGGGAGGTCGACGTCATTGCTGTTCACTCGTGGTTTCGAATCGGCACTTTATCAATAAGTGCGTCCTTTATGGTCCGCGAAATGCCTGCCTCACAACGTGGCGCCCGGTAACGAATTGCCCCGAATTGGGGTGCGCGCTTACAAAAAATGGCTGTCTCACGCGTCAAAACCCATCAAAAACCTGGAAAAGTCATTAGTTGGCACGATAAGCGCTCATTAGCTAATGCAGGATTGTTGAACAATCCAAATCTCCCTGCATCCAGCAACCGAGGCGACGAACATGCAAAAAGGTCTGACGGGCAAGAACACCCTGCGCACATTGGCGCTAGCGATCACCCTGGCGTGCGTGACGCCGCTGCTGTCGGCTGCCGAAATCAAGGGCACCCTGAAACCGGGCGAGCTGTCCATCGGCTCCGACCTCACCTACCCGCCTTACACCTACCTTGAGCAAAAGACCCCGGCCGGTTTCGACCCGGAGTTCATGCAACTGATGGGCAAGCAACTGGGGCTCAAACCACGTTTTCTCGACACCCGTTTCGCCAACCTGATCCTCGGCGTCAACGCCCGGCGTTTCGACGTGGTGGCCTCGGCGCTGTACGTTACCCCCGAGCGCGCCAAACAGGTGGATTTCCTCAGCTACCTGAAGACCGGTTCTTCGCTGATGGTGCTCAGCACCGGCGACTTCAAGCCCCAGCGCCCGGAAGACCTGTGCGGCAAGCGCGTCGGGTCGATCAAGGGCGCGTCGTGGGTGCCAAAGCTGAACAAGGTTTCGGCGGACTACTGCCTTCCTGCGGGCAAGCCGGCGATCGAGTCGCGTGAGTTCCCGACGTCTCCGGAAGCCGCCCAGGCCCTGCTCGCCCAGGCGGTGGACGTGCAGATGGAAGACGCGGCGGTTGCCAAGATCACCGTGGAAAAACTGCAAGGCAAAACCGTGATCAGCTCCAGCGAGTTGATCTACCCGGTGGTGGTCGGCCTGGCGGTGCGCAAGGAAAACCCTGCACTGCTCCAGGCGCTGACCGGTGCCCTGAGCCAGATCAAGCAGGACGGCAGCTACGGCAAGCTGCTGGCGCGCTACAACCTGGCCGAGCCGAACGCCGCCGAGATCAGTGCGGCACTGGGTAACTGAAACGCGGAGCACCTTTATGCAATTCGATTGGCACTACACCCTGGGCTTGTTATGGAACGGCGACTTCTGGCGAGCCGTCGGCACCGTGGTCGAACTGAGCCTGGAAACCTGGCTGCTGGGCATTGTGCTGGGGTTTTTCCTGGCCCTGGCGCGGCAGTCGGAGCGCCGCTGGCTGCGGGACTCCGCAGGCGTCTACATCTGGTTCTTCCGCAGCCTGCCGTTGCTGGTGCTGTTGATCTTCGTCTACAACCTGCCGCAGGTGTTTCCGTCCACCAGCGTGGTGTTGTCCAGCCCCTACTCCGCGGGCCTGATCGCCCTGGTGCTGAGTGAGGCGGCCTACATCGCCGAGATCCATCGGGGCGGCCTGCTGGCGGTGGTCAAGGGGCAGCGCGAAGCCGGCAAGGCGCTGGGCGTTGGTTATCGCGGCGTGCAGCGGTTGATTGTGGTGCCGCAGGCGCTGCGGGTTGCGTTGCCCACACTGGCCAACGAATACATCACCATCGTCAAACTCACCTCGCTGGTGTCGGTGATTTCGCTTTCGGAAATCCTGCTGGTGGGCCAACAACTCTACACCCAGAACTTCCTGGTGATGGAGACCATGCTAGCCGTGGCGTTCTATTACGTGTTCATCGTGACGGTGTTCAGTTGGTTGTTGCGGGTGCTGGAGAACCACCTGGACGTGACCCGGCGCAAACCCAAGGCCATCGCCCCCGCCGTGCTCGACCAAGTGGCGACGCGTCGTGCCCCCGGCCAGGCCGAGCCCGGTGAGTTTGCCTTGCAGGCTCGCGGGGTGCGCAAGGCCTATGGCGAGCTGGAAGTGCTCAAGGGCGTCGAACTGAATGTGCGCTGGGGCGAGGTGGTGTCGATCATCGGCCCGTCAGGCTCTGGCAAGACCACGCTGATTCGTACCATGAACGGCCTCGAAAGCCTCGACCGTGGCGAAATCACCCTGCAAGGCCAGCCGTTCCTGCGTGGCAGCCAGGAGCCGCAAGGCGCGCTGGGGCACAAGGTGCATATGCGCGGCATCGTGCATGTCGGCATGGTGTTCCAGGGGTTCAACCTGTTCCCGCATAAAACCGCCCTTGAGAACGTGATGCTCGCGCCGGTCTACCATGCCCATGGTAGCGGCGAAGAACTGCGCCTGTTGAGCCTGGCCCTGTTGCGCAAGGTCGGCATGCTGGAGCACGCCGGCAAATACCCGCACCAGCTATCCGGCGGCCAACAGCAACGGGTGGCGATTGCCCGCGCCCTGGCGATGCGGCCTTCGGTGATGCTGTTCGATGAACCCACCTCGGCCCTCGACCCGGAACTGGTGGGCGACGTACTGGCGGTAATCGAGGAATTGGCTCGCGAGGGCATGACCATGGTCATCGTCACCCATGAAATGAACTTCGCGTTCAAGCTCTCCGATCGTGTGGTGTTCATGGAAGGCGGCGAGATTATCCAGGACGCCGCACCGCGTGACATGCTCGAGCAACGCAGTGAACGCATGACCAAGTTCCTCAAAGACGTCCAACTGGCGTGAGCCCAAGGAGCCCCAACGTGAGCCAAGCCAAGGAACCCAGCCTGTCGCTGGCCGACCAGGTTGCCATCGAACTGCGCGAAGACATCATCGGCGGCCGCCTGCTGCCCGGCATGCCGCTGGTGGAAAGCGAACTGGTGAACGCCTACAACGCCTCGCGCAACACGGTGCGTGAAGCCTTGCACCACCTGGGCCGCGAAGGCCTGACCAGCTACGTGCGCAACAAAGGCGTGATCGTGCGCCGCCTGGGGGTGGAGGAAGTGCGTGACATCTTCAAGGTGCGACGCACCCTGGAACTGCAGGCCATCGCCGCCAGCAAGCCGCTGCGCGAATACCAGTCCGACCTGATGCTGGAGTCCATCGAGGCCGCGCAGCTGGCCCAGGACCGCGAGAACTGGCAAGCCTTCGGCACCCACAGCCTGCGCTTTCACCAACATATTGTCGGGCTGATGCGCAGCCCGTTGCTGGACGAGTTTTTTACCCATATTGCAGCCCAGATGCGCCTGGTGTTTTCCAACGCGCCCAGCGAGGAAACCTTCCAGAAGCCCTGGCTGGAGCGCGACCGGCAGATTCACGACTTGCTGGTTGACGGCCACAAGCAAGCCGCCGGCGAAGCCCTGGCCAGCTACCTCAATGACTCCGAATCGCTGCTGCTGGACATCCTGAGCAGCATTCCAAAACCCTGAAGCGAGGACCCACCATGTACAAGGACTACCCAGCGGCCTACCAAGTCAGCAAAGGCGCTGCCTTGCAGGTCGACAAAGCCTTCTATGACCGCGTGCGCGAGTCCCGGGACGGGCGCACCCTGATCGAGCAATTCGAAGTGCCGATCCGCACCGGCCGCGCCTGGAAAGTACCGGCAGGCCATGTGTTCCGCGTGACCACGCCGGTTGGCCCGCAGGTCGGCGACTTCAACGTGTGGAGCGCCAACGACCCCCGCGAACGCATGTGGGCGGCACGCACCCGCCAGCTGCAAGGCGCGCACGTCACCACCTACGACCGCCTGTGGTCGAACCTGCCGTTTTTGCGGCCGATGGTCACCATCACCGATGACAGCCTGGCCGGCTATGGCATCGACGAACACGGCGGGCGCCTGCATGACTTGCTGGGCACGCGCTGCGACCCTTACGTGAACAAGATGCTCACGGGCGAAGACTTCCACCACCACTGCCACTCCAACCTGACCCGCGCCGTGCTGCCCCATGGCCTGACCGAGTTCGACGTGCACGACGTGCTGAACATTTTCCAGTGCACCGGCCTCAATCACGACGACATGTACTTCATGAAAGCCTGCCCGGCCAAGCAGGGCGACTATCTGGAGTTCTTCGCCGAAATCGACCTGCTGTGTGCCCTCTCCACCTGCCCCGGTGGCGACCTGTCGCTGCCGATGTGGGGCCCGGATGCGGAAGACCCGTTGAAGGTCTGCCGTCCGCTGGGGGTGGAAATCTACCGCCTCGACGACGCGCTGCTGGAGGGCTGGAAACAACCCGAGCGCGCCGCCTATAACGGCAACCATGGCCTGTTGATTGCCAAGGCCGACTGGGAAAAGTAAAGGGCAGGCCCGCACCTGGGGCGCCGCGCCTCAGGTGTTCTGCGCAATCCTGCGGCTGACAAAACTGAAGGCCAGCACGATAAAAATCAGCACGCCGGTTGCCACCTGCTGCCAGTAGAAGTTCCAGCCGATCAACAGCAAGCCATTGGCGATGACGTTGATGAACAGCACCCCCAGCAACGTGCCCGGAATATTCGCCCGGCCCTGGCGGTTCAATGTGGTGCCGATAAACACCGCACCAATCGCATTCAGCAGGAACGCATTGCCCGACAGCGGCACGTAGGCGCTCACCGTCGAACTGAGCAGGACCCCCGCCACCGCGCACGCCAGCGCCGCCGCCAGCACCGTGGTGGTGACGATGCGCCGCACCGACAACCCCGAGTAATACGCCAGCAGCGGCTGGGTACCCTGGGCCAGCAGTTCGCGCCCCAGGCGTCCACGGGCCAGCAACAGGCCGTAGACCACGGCCAATACCAGCACGATCAACAGCGGCAAGGGCACGCCCAAAGGGCTGAAGCTCGCCAGTTCCGGCTTGAAACCCTGGGCGATATAAATTGGCTGGCCGCCGTCCGAGAGCAGTTGCTGGGCACTGGTGCCGATAAACAAGGTGCCGAGGGTGGCCAGGAACGGGCTGATCCGCAGCCCCGCGATCAAGCCGGCATTGAACAGTCCTACCAGCAGCCCGGCGGCCAACGCACCGGCAATCGCCACACCCAGCCCGTGCCCGGCGTTAAGCAACACCACGAAGCTGAAGCTGGCGAAATCCAGCGCGGTGCCTACCGACAGATCGATGCCACCGGCCGCCACCGCATAGGTCATGCCGATCGCAACAATCGCCAGCAGCACGAAGTTATTCAGCACCAGGCTTTTCAGGTTGCCGCCACTGAGAAACCCCGGCGCCTGCCAGGCAAACACCACTACGATGGCCACGAACACCAGCGGCAACGTCAGGGGCAACAGCGAACGCCAGCCGCCATGGGCTTGCAGGATGGATACCTGACTCATGAATGTTCTCCCCGGTTCAATGCGCTGGAAGCGGCGACCACCAGCAGAATCAGCACGCCCTGGACACCGTTGACCCAGAAGCTCGATACGTTGAGCAACTGAAACCCGTTGATCAAAAAGCCGATCAACAGCGTCGCGAGCAAGGTGCCGGGGATGCTTGCCACCAGTCGCCGGGAAAACACCACGCCAAGAAAGGCTATGGCGACCACCGACAACAGCATGTCACCGGAGCCGGTGGTGCTGCCGCTGAAAAATGCCGCTGAACACAACGCCGCCACCGCGGCACACAGCCCAGACAGCAAATAACTGGAGAGTACGTAAGCCGGCACTCGAATCCCGGCGGCCTCGGCGGCGTGCGGGTACTCGCCGACGGCATGCAGGCGCAGCCCATAGGCGGTGTGCTGGATCAGCAGCGTCAACACAAAGGCCGTCACCAGCAACACCCAGGCGAGTGCCGGCACGCCCAGCCAGGTCCCGCCACTGAGCAGGTCGAGCAACGGTGAGTCAGTCGAGACCACGGTGTTTTCGGTGAGGACCAGCTCCAGCCCGGCCAGTACATTCATGCTTGCCAGCGTTGCGAGCAACGGTGGCAAGCGCAGCACCACCACGGCCAGGCCATTGAGCAGGCCCACCGCCAGGCCGCAACCCAAGGTCAGCAGCAGGCTTGCCCACAGGTCGAGGCCTGCGTTGTTGAGTCGACTGAACACGGCCGCGCACAAGCCCAAATTGGCCGCCAGCGACAGATCAAGCCCGCCCGCCACCACGTTGGAGCCGCCGCCGATAATCACGCAGGTCAGGCCGAAGGCAAGTACGCCGAGGATCGCCGACTGGCTGAACACATTCGCGATATTGCCGACTGAAAAGAAGTTCGGCGCGGCGACGGCAAAGCCCAGCAAAATCGCGAGGAATACGCCCACCGAGCCGCGCCGCAACAGCAGTACCCATAACCGTTGGGACAAGCCAGGAGTAGCAGCTTCAAGCAGGGACATGCGCCACCTCCTGTTTCACCTGCACAGCCACTGTGGACTGCACCGCACCCGTGGCACACGCCAACAGTTGATCACTGTCCGCCTCACCGGCATGGAACTCCCCGGCTATTTCACCGCGATGCAGCACCAGGATGCGGTCGCAGATCCCCAACAGCTCGGGCAAATCCGAAGACAGCACAAGCACCGCTGCGCCCTCTTCCACCAGCCGCCCGATCACGCGATAAATCTCGACCTTGGCGCCGACGTCCACACCTACGCACGGTTCGTCCAACAGGTACACCGCCGAGCGCCGGCTCAGCCATTTGCCCAGGGCGACTTTCTGCTGGTTGCCGCCGCTGAGCTGGCTGACGGCAGCCTGCGGGCCCGGCGTCTTGATCGCCAACTCGTCGATCAGCCGCAGGCTTTCGGCCTGTTCCTTACGCTGGCTCAGTAACCCCCAGCGACTGAAACGCCCAAGCCCGGCGAGCGTGAGGTTTTCCAGCACCGACAGCAGCGGTGAAATCCCCTGGCTGCGGCGTTCTTCCGGCACCAGTGCAATCCCTTGGGCAATGGCTTCTCCGGGTGAACGCAGGCGCAACAAACGCCCCTCCAGATGAATGCTGCCGCTGTCGGCGCGCACCACACCGAACAGGGTCTTGAGCAGGTCCTTGGCGCCCGACCCGACCAGCCCGGTGAGGCCGACGATCTCGCCCCGACGCAATTCCAGGTCGATCTGCCGGTAGCGCCGGGCCAGGTTCAGCCCACGCAACTGCAGCAATGGTTCGCCAAGCTCGACCTGCGCCTTGGGGTACATCTCCTGGACCTCGCGGTTGACCATCAACCGCGCAATCTGCGCGCTGGAGGTGTGCCGTGGCTCAACCACGGCCACATCTCGACCATTGCGCAACACCGTCACTTCATCGCACAGGCTGTCGATTTCCTGCAGGTAATGGGAGATGTAGAGAATCGACAAACCCTGGTCCCGCAGGCGCTTGACGATCCGCAGCAACTGGTCGACTTCGCGCTTGACCAGCGCCACGCTGGGCTCGTCGAACACCAGGATCTTCGGCTGGCGAATCAATGCCCGGGTGATTTGCAGCACCTGGCGCTCGGCGCTGTTCAGCTCGCCTACCAACGCGTCGGCGGGCAGTTGCAGCTCAAAATATTCCGCCAGCAAGCGCTCGGCCTCGCGCTGCTGCCGGCGCCGATCCACAAACGGACCCCGGCGTAATTCATGCCCGAAGAACAGCGCTTCATCCACGGTAAAACTCGCCGGCAACAGCCGCTCCTGATGGATGAACTGCACGCCCAACGCGTCCACCTGGCGTGGCGACAGTGCGGCATACGGCTGGCCGTCAATGCTCACCTGCCCCGAGTCCGCCTTGTGGATGCCCGCCAGGACCTTGATCAAGGTCGACTTGCCGGCACCGTTCTCGCCCACCAGGCCGTGAATGGTGCCGCGCTCGACCTTCAGGCTCGCATCCTCCAGCGCCAGGGTGGCGCCGAAGCGTTTGCGCAGGTGCTGCAAGTGCAACGCGGCCATCAATCACCCCGCAGTTGCTGGACCTGCGCCAGGTTGGCGGCGGTGGTCAGCAGCGTCGGCACATGGGTTTCCTTGGGCAGGTCACGCTGCCCGGCCAGGTAGCGGGCCACGTTCTGCACAGCAGTCTTGCCGATCAGCGCCGGTTGCTGGGCGACTACCGCGCCCACCGGCGAATTGGCCTGGCCGAGCAGCTCCAGCACCTCCGGCGTACCGTCCACGCCGTAGGTCTTGATCTCGGTGCGCTTGGCGTCGATCAACGCCTTGCTTGCCCCCAGTTGCGGAATGTCCCACGCCGCCCAGATCGCCGAGACACTGCCGGCCGGGTACTTGTTGAGCAATGCGGACACCTGGGAATAGGCATCCTGCACGGTGTTGGGGATCACATCCCGCAGCTCCGGCTCGATGATTTCCAGTTGCGGGTGATCCTTGAGCGCCAGCTTCAACTGGTCGTAGCGAATCGCGCACACCGGCACGCCGTAGAAGCCGTTGAACACCAGGATCTTGCCCTTGCCGCCGGCATCCTTGATCAACTGATCGGCCAGGGCCTTGCCGGTGGCGACGTTATCCGAGGTGGTGTTGTTGAGGCTGTACTGCGACGGCGCGTCGATGGTGAACAGCGGGATGCCGGCCTTGCTGATACGCTTGAGCCACGGGTCGATCACGCTCAGGGTGCCGAGGGTCTGGATCACCGCATCGGGTTTCTGGGTGACCACGGTTTGCAGTTGGGTCACCAGGTTCTTGTCATTGCGCCCTGCATCCAGGGTGATCGGCGTGCCGCCGAGGCGCTTGATCTCATCGACCTGGGCCTGGAAGGCCTTGATATCGAAGTAGTGACTGGTGCCGGTCATGCTCACGGCAATGCGCTTGCCGGCCAGGGACGGCACCGCGTCATCGCCCTCGGCGGCCTGGGACACGGCGGCGTGGCCCAGCAACAACGCTGCGCCGAGCAAGATGTAACGTGAACGCGAGAAAAAGGTGCAAGGCATACAGGGCTCCGCTGAGCAACGGGTGAAAGGGTTCACCTGTGTGCATTGCAGAGCCCATGCCATAAATTATTGTGAATAAAATCAATTAGATGAAAACATTGGATGACGTTGCGGTGTCCCGCCCAAACCACAACTGTCCGACTGCTGTTGCCCAGCCAACAGTTGGCCGAGAAATCCGGCCAGCCACCTCAGGCCGCCGGGTAAGCAAAGATCAGCTCGACCCTGATCCCGTTGGGGTCTTCGACAAACAATTGGTGCTCGAACAGGTCCGGCACCACCCGCTCGGTAAAAGGCACCCCTAGCGTGTGCAGGCGTTGCCGGTGACTTTCAAGGTCATTGCAGCGCAATGCAATGTGATCGAGCGCACCTGAGCCGTCGCCGGCAGCACGCACCCCAAGATACGTTTCAAGCTGCGCGGCGCTGCCCTGCAGGCTGGCGATATGCAGCAGCGGGCGATCTGCTGAATAAAGCCAACTGCCCGGAAAAGGAAATGCCGGGCGCCAGCCCTCCTCCAGGCCGAGGGCGTCACGATAGAAACTCACCGTCGCGTCGACATGCTCCGTGCGGAGCGTGAAGTGATCAAGGTAGTGAACGGTCATGTGCAGAGCCCTCCCGTCAGAGCGCACCCAACTGCTTCATCAGCGTCAGGTTGTCTTCGATGTGCCAGTTGGCGACGATCTTGCCCTTGCCGATCTGGTAAATGTCGGTGGCAATAAAGTCTACGACCTGCCCAGTGCCCTTGATCTGACCAAAGGAACCGGTGAAGTGCCCGCGAAAATGCAAATGTGCCACCACGCGGTCGCCGGCAATGATCATTTGCTCTACTTCACAGCTCAGGTCCGGCACCGCGCCGCGAAACGCACGGGAGGCCAGCAGCGGTCCCTCCGGCCCTTGTTTGCGGCCGGCGGGCGGTGTTTTATCGATGAAGTTGAGCGCCAGCGTTTCACGGGCCAGACTCTCGTCACCGGTATTCCAGAAAGTGTCGTAACGCCGGGCGACGGTTTCCATGATCTTCAGTTGCGCGGCGGTCAGGCTCTTGTCCACCACCAGGACACCCGGCGTCACCAGTTCGGTGGTGGCAAACGCCACGCCGGAGAGGGTCAGGGCCAGGAATCCGGCGGCGATAAGGGGAATGGAACGTTGCATACGGGCACATCCTTTAAAGGCGAAGAGAACGAACTCAGATGGTTTCGCTTTCCCTGAGGCTGAGGGGGCTTTTCAAGGTGTATTGAGCGATGGCGTCCTTGCGCATGAACGCCACGCCGGGATGGCTGTTGGCGTACCGCAGAAACTCGTCCCAGACCCTGACCATTTGCGGCGTACCGCTGATGCGATCGTGGGCACTGATCGCCATCATGCGGCGTCGGCTTCCGGCTTCCAGGTAGAGCTGGTCGAACTCCAGCTTGACCTGTTGAAGGAATTTCGAGGGCGAGTAATTGCGCCCCTCAATCAAGACGATGTCGTTGTTGCGCAGGGTATACGGGACCACGACAAAGTCCTTGCCATTGACCTGCTCGATAAACGGCTCATCGCGACTCACATCATCAATGTGATAGACGTAGCCCAGCTCCTGCAACAACGACAAGGTATTGGGCCCGCGCCGCAGCCAGTTGCAGTTGTAGCCGGTGACCGGCTGACCGGTGACGTCCTGCAACATGCTCGCGGCCTGGCGCAGGAAAGTGCGCTCTTCATCGCGGCTCATGGCAAATTGCGAGCTCCAGTGCGGGCCATGCCCCGAGGCTTCGTGCCCACGGGCGACGATCTCCCGGGCCAGCGCTGGGTTGCGCTTTACGGCGTCGCCGATCATGTGGCAGGTGACTTTCACCCCATGCCGGTCCCAGAGATCAAGCATCCGCGGAATACCTTCACGGTAGCCATAGGCAAACCAGGTATTGGTGGCCACATCCTCCGGAACACTGTCGGGAAAATCCACGTGGGGAAACGGACTGTCAGTGCCCTTGAGCGGTTGGCCGCCTGCCTCGAATTGCATGGAAATGGACACCACCAGCCGGGTGTCCCCTGGCCAGAAACGCCCGATTGCCTTGCCGGCAGTCGCCGCGGGGGCAGCGTTGCCCGGCCCTGTCACCGCGGCTTTGGCAGCGGCCGGGCCGAGCAGCGATCCTGCGGCCAGAACAGCAGCACCTGTGCCGGCCTGGGCGAGGAAAGTACGACGATGCGGGTTATCGGTTTTGTCCATGTTGGTTCACCTCATACTGAATTCAGGGGATCAGGCAATCGCGGCAGGCCGGGTGGCTTTACCCGCGGCTTCCTGGGAAACAATGAACAGCACACCGAGCAATGGAATCGCCGCAGCCGCAAACGGAATCGCCGCCGCGCCCCAGTGGCTGTCCACAACGATGCCGCCGATGACGCCGCCCAGGGCGTTGGCCAGGTTGAAGGCCGAGATATTCGCCGTGGCAGCCAGCTCCGGGGCCTTGCCGCCATGCTTCATCACGCGCATTTGCATGGATGGCACGTTGGCGAACGAGGCGATACCGAAGAGGAACACGGTCACCAGGAACGGCCACTTGTAGGGCGCCACAAGGCCTGCGGCGATCAGTGTCACGATCATCGCCGCCGGCCAGAACATCAGCGAAAAGCGCAAGTTGGCGTCTGCGGTACGCGCCCCGAGACTGTTGCCGACTACCAGGCCAATGCCGACCACGACCAGCACAGCGGTCAGCATCGTCGAATCAAACCCTGCCACCTGTTCGGCAATCGGCGCGATATAGCCATAAAAGGCCATGAACCCGGCCCAGCCGAGCACCGTGAACATCAGACTGGCCAGCAGGTTGCGGTTACGAAACACCGCCAACTGGTTGATCAACGACACTGACTGCTCGGTGCCCTGGCGCTTGATCGACACAATGATTGCCAGCAACGCGAGCACGCCCAACGCGGCGACTACCAGGAATGCGGTGCTCCAGCCATATTGATTGCCAATCCACGAGCCGGCGGGTACGCCCAGCACGTTGGCCAACGTCAGCCCGGCAAACATCTGGCCGACGGCGCGGCCTTCCATGCCGCTGGCCACCAGGCGCGTCGCGACCACCGCGCCGATCCCGTAGAACGGCCCCTGGGTCAGCCCGGCAATCGCCCGGCTGACCAGCAACACGCTGTAGTCGCTGCTGAGGGCAGTCATTACGTTGGCGCCGACGAACACCGCCATCAACAACCACAGCACCGTGCGTTTTTCGTAGCGCGAGAGCCAGATGGTCAGCACCGGGCCTCCGATCACGATGGCCAGCGCGTAGGCGGTAATCAGGCTGCCAGCCTGCCCTTCGCTGATGTTCAAGCTGTGGGAGACCTGGGTCAGTAATCCGGCAATCACGAACTCGGCGGTGCCGATGGCGAAAGCCGCCAGGGTCAGCACCCAGACCTGGATGGGCATTTTCGAAGAATTGGATGACATGTCAGTCACTCCGATGGTTAACGATGGATGCAAAACTAGTTCTTTTGGCTTAACTTGATAATTGAGTCGAAATCAAAAACTACTTTCGGAAATACCGAACAATGCTGCTGAAGAACCTTGAGTTGTTTTTGCTGATTGTGGAAAAAGGCGGGCTGTCGGCAGCGGGTAGAGAGCTGGGACTGTCACCCGCCTCTGTCTCGGAAAGGCTCGCGCAGTTGGAGGGTTTCTATGGCGCCAGCCTGCTCAACCGCACCACCCGGGCGATCAACCTGACGGACGAAGGCCGCTTGCTGGTGGAAGGCGCCCGCCGCTTGCTGGCAGAGGCCAACGAGCTGCACAGCAGCATTCGCCATGGCACCCACACCCTGTCCGGGCCGATTCGCCTCAGCGCCCCGGAAGACCTCGGGCGCCAATACATCGAACCGATCCTCGCCGCATTCATGCTGGAGCATCCCGAGATCAGCATTGACCTGAACCTGAGCGACGGCTACGCCGATCCGGTGAGCCAGGGCATCGATTTCGCGGTGCGCTACGGCGAGCTGGCGGACAGCACCCTGCATGCCAGGCCGATTGGCGAAAACCGTCGCGTGCTGTGTGCGTCACCCCACTACCTGGCGCTCAATGGTACGCCCCGACACCCCGAGGATCTGACGCGCCACGAGTGCCTGGTGATGCGCTTCGGCATCAATATTTCGCGGGAATGGACCTTCAAGCGGCACGGGCACGCCCATCGGGTGCTGGTCCAGGGCCGGCGGGTGGCGAACGACGGTGCGCTGGTACGCCAGTGGTGCCTGGCGGGCCATGGCATTTGCCTGAAATCGGTGTGGGACGTGCGCGCCGACCTTGAGGCCGGGCGATTGGTCGAGCTGCTGGCTGACTATGATTTGGGCAGTACCGCGCTGAACATCATCTATCCGCCGACACGGGTTCAACCGCGCCGTGTCAGGGTGTTGATCGAGCGGATAGTGGATGAGCTGTCGCTGCACGATCATTCAATATCCGGCCGGCCGTTGGGCCTAACTTAAGGCTCCAATGTCCTGAAACCCTGGAACCTACAATGCCCGCCTCCCACGCTTCGACGAATTACGCCTCGATCAACTTCGCCCAGAAATACGCCCTGTTCAGCGAGCAATGGGCGCCCAAGGTCGTCGCGCAGATGAACGACTACCAGTTCAAGGTGGTGAAGATCGAAGGTGACTTCATCTGGCACGACCATGCCGACACCGATGAAACCTTTATCGTCCTCGAAGGCACCCTGCGCATCGACTTTCGCGACGGCGCGGTGATCATCAGCCAAGGGGAAATGTACGTGGTGCCCAAGGGCGTCGAGCACAAGCCGTACGCATTGGGTGAGGTGAAGTTGCTGTTGATCGAACCCTGCGGCGTGCTGAACACCGGCAGCGAGGGTGGCGAGCGCACGGCAATCAACGACGTGTGGATTTAGCACCTTCCGGCGTTGCCTGTTTGGGCTAGTCTTTACCTCACAGTTACTCCAGACCAGGAGCACGCGTGATGAACAGGCAGCTCAGGAAAACCTCAGCCCTCGTGATTACCCTGATGGCGTTGATGGGCAACGTCTACGCTGGCACTGGTACCTGCCCGCCCACCCATGCCCTTAAAGACGCGTTCAAAAAGACGCCGACCGGGGAAGTGGTCGCCTACACTGCGTCCGGCCCGGACGGTCGGCAATGGACCGGGCAAAACCCGATGACAGAGCAGAAGGACCTGCACCAGGTCCACTTTGAAAAGGCGGTGATCCAAAGCAGCCAGGGCCAGTCGTCTGTGGCATGCCACTACCTGGATCAGAACCATGAACCGGTAAGCATGACCCTGAAAAACCAGGTCAATGCCAGGCCTCTGGGCAGCGCATGGTCAGGCAACGAATGCACGGCAACCAACCCGGCGCTCTGTACATTTGAATAGCAGACACGCCCGACAATTTATGCGGCGCGCTGTTCCTTGCATCTTGCGCAACAGTCCTTTGTCATCAACAGCATTGATAGCTCCCTAACGAAAGCCCCATGCTAGAGGGCTCGCTTTACGCTTATATCATTCCGAATGATAGTTACCTTTGTTTCATTCGATTCGTGAGATAGCACCCTGCCGAGCATGATCCGCCAATCTTAAATACATTGGCGGATGCACCTCATGGAACAGTCACTCAAACATTTGCGCTATCCCTTGGCCATTTTGGCCGTGATGGTGATGAGCGCCTGCGGCAAAGCGCCCGAACAGGCAGCCGCCATGCCACCAAGCCACGTCAGCGTGGCCAAGGTGCTGGAACAACCGGTCAATGAGTGGGACGAATTCACCGGCCGGCTCGAAGCGCCGGAAACCGTGCAGATCCGTCCGCGCGTGTCGGGCCAGATCGATCAGGTCGCCTTCACCGAAGGTGCCTTGGTCAAGAAGGGCGACCTGTTGTTCCAGATCGACCCACGCCCATTCCAGGCCGAAGTGCGCCGCCTCGAAGCACAACTCGCACAAACCAAGGCCGCCGCCACCCGCAGCGATAACGAAGCCCAGCGCGGCGAACGCCTGCGCCAGAGCAATGCGATCTCCGCCGAGCTGGCCGACTCGCGCACCACCGCCGCCCAGGAAGCCCATGCGACTGTCGCCGGCATCCAGGCGCAGTTGGACCTGGCCAAGCTGAACCTGAGTTTCACCCGTGTCAGCTCGCCCATCAGCGGCCGCGTCAGCCGTGCCGAGATCACCGCCGGCAACCTGGTGACCGCCGATGTCACCGCGCTGACCAGCGTGGTGTCCACCGACAAGGTCTACGCCTACTTCGACGCCGATGAACGTGTGTACCTCAAGTACACCGAACTCGCGCGCCAGGGTCGCCGTGGCGCGACTACCCCGGTGTACCTGGGCCTGTCCAATGAAGACGGCAACCCGCACCTGGGCCAGATGAACTTCGTCGACAACCAGGTCAACCCGGCTACCGGCACCATTCGTGGTCGCGCCGTGTTTGATAACAGCAAGGGCGAATACACCCCAGGCCTGTATGCGCGCCTGAAA
Source organism: Pseudomonas sp. F9001 (assembly GCF_013385435.1). NCBI lineage: Bacteria > Pseudomonadati > Pseudomonadota > Gammaproteobacteria > Pseudomonadales > Pseudomonadaceae > Pseudomonas > Pseudomonas sp. F9001. Next base: position 5,573 of record NZ_JACAPX010000025.1, on the reverse strand, counting down.
CTGGTAGGCAGTGGCACCTACTCCGCCGTGCTGATCAGCGACGAAGCCGTGGGCACCGACCTGGGCAAGAAGTTCGTACTGGTGATGGACGGCGACAAGCCTGCCTACCGCGCGGTGGAGCTGGGTCCGAAGATCGAAGGTTTGCGCATCGTGCGCAGCGGCCTGACCAAGGACGACACGATCATCGTCAAGGGTTTGCAGCGCGTTCGCCCGGGGTCGCCGGTTGCACCGGAAACCATCCCGATGGCCAGCAAGGAAACCCTCGCCGCCTTGGCACAACAACGACAAGCGCTTGAAGCCAGCAACCTGGAGCAAGTGGCGCCGGATAAAGCCGCGCCCAAGCTCGCAAGTACAGCGACTCCACGCGGTTAAGGGATACGACTCAAGATGAATTTTTCCAAGTTCTTCATTTCGCGGCCGATCTTCGCAGCGGTGCTGTCGCTGTTGATCCTGATCGCCGGCGCGATTTCACTGTTCCAGCTGCCGATCAGTGAATACCCGGAAGTGGTGCCGCCGACCGTCGTGGTCCGTGCCAACTTCCCGGGCGCCAACCCCAAGGTCATCGGTGAAACCGTGGCCGCGCCCCTGGAGCAAGCCATCACCGGCGTCGAGAACATGCTGTACATGTCCTCGCAATCGACCGCCGACGGCAAGCTGACCCTGACCATCACCTTCGCCCTGGGCACCGACCTGGACAACGCGCAGGTGCAGGTGCAGAACCGGGTAACCCGGACTCAGCCAAAACTGCCCGAGGAAGTGACGCGCATCGGTATTACCGTGGACAAGGCCTCTCCCGACCTGACCATGGTGGTGCACATCACCTCCCCCGACCAGCGCTACAACATGCTCTACCTGTCCAACTACGCGATCCTCAATATCAAGGATGAGCTGGCACGGCTGGGCGGCGTGGGTGATGTGCAGCTGTTCGGCATGGGCGATTACTCCCTGCGTGTGTGGCTGGACCCGAACAAGACCGCCTCGCGCAACCTGACCGCCACCGATGTGGTCACGGCCATTCGCGAACAGAACCGCCAGGTGGCGGCCGGTGCCTTGGGCGCGCAACCTGCGCCGAATGACACCAGCTTCCAGCTGTCGGTCAACACCCAGGGCCGACTGGTCACTGAGGAAGAGTTCGAGAATATCGTCATCCGTGCCGGCGCCAACGGCGAAATCACGCGTTTGAAGGACATTGCACGGGTTGAGCTGGGTTCCAGCCAGTACGCCCTGCGCTCGTTGATCGACAACCAGCCGGCCGTGGCGATCCCGATCTTCCAGCGCCCGGGCTCCAACGCAATCGACATCTCCAATGAAGTGCGCGCCAAGATGGCGGAGCTGAAACAGAGCTTCCCGGAGGGCATGGATTACCGCATCGCCTATGACCCTACCGTCTTCGTACGTGGCTCCATCGAGGCCGTGGTTCACACCCTGTTTGAAGCACTGATCCTGGTGGTGCTGGTGGTGATCCTGTTCCTGCAGACCTGGCGTGCGTCGATCATTCCATTGGTGGCGGTGCCGGTATCGTTGATCGGTACCTTTGCGGTGATGCACCTGTTTGGCTTCTCGCTCAACGCGCTGTCGCTGTTCGGGCTGGTGTTGGCGATCGGTATCGTGGTGGACGACGCCATCGTGGTGGTGGAGAACGTCGAACGGAACATCGAACTGGGCCTGGAACCCTTCCCGGCCACTGAAAAGGCCATGAGCGAAGTAACCGGCCCGATCATCGCGACCGCGCTGGTACTGTGTGCGGTGTTCATTCCAGCGGCATTTATCAGCGGCTTGACCGGCCAGTTCTACAAGCAGTTCGCCTTGACCATTGCTATCTCGACCGTGATCTCGGCGTTCAACTCGCTGACCCTGTCGCCCGCACTGGCAGCGGTATTGCTCAAAGGCCACAACGCGCCGAAAGACGGGTTCTCCAGGTTCCTCGACAGGATGCTGGGCGGCTGGTTGTTCAAACCGTTCAACCGCTTCTTCGACAAGGCCAGCCATGGTTACGTCGGCACGGTACGCAGGGTGATCCGCGGCAGTGGTATCGCGCTGTTCCTGTACGCCGGCCTGATGGTCCTGACCTGGATGGGCTTTGCCCACACGCCGACCGGTTTCGTACCGGCCCAGGACAAGCAATACCTGGTGGCCTTCGCGCAATTGCCGGACGCCGCCAGCCTGGACCGTACCGAAGACGTGATCAAGCGCATGTCCGACATCGCCATGAAACAGCCCGGCGTGGAAAGCGCGATCGCCTTCCCCGGCTTGTCGATCAACGGTTTTACCAACAGCCCGAACAACGGCATCGTGTTCGTGACCTTGAAGCCGTTCGATGAGCGTAAAGACCCGAGCCTGTCTGCCGGTGCGATTGCCGGTGCACTGAATGGCAAGTACAGCAGCATCCAGGAAGCCTACATGGCGATCTTCCCACCGCCGCCGGTACAGGGCCTGGGTACGATCGGCGGGTTTCGCCTGCAGGTCGAAGACCGTGGCAACCTGGGTTACGACGAGCTGTACAAAGAAGTGCAGAACATCATTACCAAGAGCCGTGGCGTGCCTGAGTTGTTCGGCCTGTTCACCAGCTACACGGTCAACGTGCCCCAGGTCGATGCTGCCATCGACCGCGAAAAGGCCAAGACCCATGGCGTGGCGATCAGCGACATCTTCGACACCCTGCAGATCTACCTGGGCTCGTTGTATGCCAACGACTTCAACCGCTTCGGGCGCACCTATCAGGTCAACGTGCAGGCTGAGCAACAGTTCCGCCAGGATGAAGACCAGATCGGCCAGCTGAAAGTGCGCAACAACAAAGGCGAGATGATTCCCCTGGCGACCTTCATCAAGGTCAGCGACACCTCGGGCCCGGACCGCGTGATGCACTACAACGGCTTCATCACCGCCGAGATCAACGGCAACGCCGCACCGGGCTACAGCTCCGGCCAGGCCCAGGCGGCGATCGAGAAACTGTTGAAAGACGAACTGCCCAACGGCATGACCTACGAGTGGACCGACCTGACCTATCAGCAAATCCTCTCGGGCAATACTGCGCTGTTCGTGTTCCCGCTCTGCGTACTGCTGGCGTTCCTGGTACTGGCCGCCCAATACGAAAGCTGGAGCCTGCCACTGGCGGTGATCCTGATCGTACCGATGACCCTGCTGTCGGCCATCACCGGGGTGATTATCTCTGGCGGCGACAACAACATCTTTACCCAGATCGGCCTGATCGTCCTGGTGGGCCTGGCCTGTAAGAACGCGATTCTGATCGTCGAGTTCGCCAAGGATAAACAGCAGGAAGGCCTCGATCCGCTCGCTGCGGTACTGGAAGCCTGCCGTCTGCGTCTGCGGCCGATCCTGATGACCTCGTTCGCCTTCATCATGGGTGTAGTGCCTCTGGTGATGTCCAGCGGTGCCGGTGCCGAGATGCGCCATGCCATGGGTGTGGCGGTGTTCTCCGGGATGATCGGCGTGACCTTCTTCGGTCTGCTGCTGACGCCAGTGTTCTATGTACTGATCCGCCGGTTTGTTGAACGCGGTGAAGCGCGCAAAGCGGCCAAGGCCTTGAAGCTGGAGACACAGCAATGAGCGTGAAAGTATTTTTGCCGAGCTTGCTGGTACTGGCGCTGAGCGCCTGTGCCGTGGGCCCGGACTATAAAACCCAGCCACTGGAGGCGGCCAACGTAACGGCCGCCGCCGACGCCAAGCAATACGACCACGGTAAGTTCGAAGGCATCTGGTGGCAGCAGTTCGAGGACCCGACCCTTAACCAGCTGGTGACTCAATCCCTGCAAGGCAACCGTGACCTGCGGGTGGCATTTGCCCGCCTGCGGGCGGCCCGGGCGATTCGTGACGACGCCGCCAATGACGTGATGCCGGTGATCACCAGCCGTGTCAGCAGCGATGTGGGCAAAGGCCAGATCCCCGGCCAGACCACCCAACGTGTCAACAGCGAGCGTTATGACCTGGGCCTGGACATGGCCTGGGAAGTGGACTTGTTCGGCCGCATCCGCCGCAACCTGGAGGCCAGCGACGCTGACCAACAGGTTGCCGAAGCTGACTTGTATCAGCTGCAAGTGACGATGATTGCCGAGTTGGTGGACGCTTACGGTCAACTGCGGGGCGCGCAACTGCGCGAGAAAATCGCGGTGGCCAACCTGAAGAACCAGGAAGACTCACGCGGTATCACGGTCAGCCTGCGGGATGCCGGTGTGGGCGATCAGCTCGATGTGGTGCGGGCCGATGCGCGTCTGGCGGCTGTAGAAGCCAGTGTGCCGCAGCTGCAGGCCGAGGAAGTTCGCGAGCGTAATCGTATCGCTACCCTGCTCGGTGAGCGGCCGGACAAGTTGAGCGTGGATTTGAGCCCGAAAGATTTGCCGGCGATTGCCAAGGCGTTGCCGATTGGTGATCCGGGGCAACTGCTGCAACGTCGTCCGGACATTCTCAGTGCCGAGCGTAAGTTGGCAGCCGCCACGGCGCGGATTGGGGTAGCCAAGGCTGATCTGTTTCCGCGGGTGAGCCTCAGTGGGTTCCTCGGGTTTACCGCTGGGCGGGGTTCGCAGATTGGGTCGGCGGCGGCGAATGCCTGGTCGCTGGGTCCGAGCATTACCTGGGCGGCGTTTGACCTGGGTAGCGTGCGGGCTCGGTTGCGTGGTGCGGATGCCGAAGCGGATGGCGCCCTGGCGACTTATGAGCAGCAGGTGCTGTTGGCGCTGGAAGAATCGGAGAATGCCTTCAGTGATTACGGCAAACGCCAGCAGCGGTTGGTCTCGCTGATTCGTCAGAGTGAGTCGAGCCGGGCTGCTGCGGATCTGGCGGAGATTCGTTACCGCGAAGGGACGGTGGACTTCCTGGTGTTGCTGGACGCGCAACGTGAGCGTTTGGCCGCCGAGGACTCCCAGGCTCAGGCCGAAGTGGATCTGTATCGTGGGATCGTCGCGATCTACAAGGCGTTGGGCGGTGGGTGGCAGCCGAGTACCACGATTGCCAGTGCCAAGTGATTTGACTTAAAGAGCTCCTTTGGTTGGTCGCATCCAGCCAATTTTTAGCCCCGTGCCGTCATTCGGTCGCGGGGCTTTTTTTTGCTCGCTTGTGGTGTGTGCATATCCGTTATTTCGGTCAGGGCTGCTATTGGTTCCGCTCTTACAG
>NZ_JACAPX010000025.1:0-300 GCF_013385435.1 Pseudomonas sp. F9001 | reverse complement strand
ATCAAAATCAGATCAAAAGCAGAGCACAGCGGCCTCCCGGCCGGCTTGAGTGTTGAAGAGCAAAATCAAAAGCTAAAGCGGGCACGGTCCACTGTAGGAGCTGGCTTGCCGGCGATTGCATCGCCTCGGTGTATCTGGAGGACCGAGGCGTCTGCATCGCAGGCAAGCCAGCTCCCACAGAAAAGCAGATCTGCATTCGCTCTGGCTTTTGATCTGGCTGTTAAACACTCAAGCCGGCCGGTAGGCCGCTGTGCTCTGCTTTTGATCTGCTTTTGATTTTGATCTGCGGGCCCCGTCAAC
>NZ_JACAPX010000024.1:221741-371495 GCF_013385435.1 Pseudomonas sp. F9001 | reverse complement strand
ACTTCCAGAATCTGCCGTCAACACCTTTTTTCACAATACTGTCATATCGGTCAAAAAAGCCCTGAAAAGCAAAGGCCGGCCCCAAGGGGCCGGCCTTCTACTTACCGAACCTACAAGCTAGGAAAGGCAAACTGCGACGCCTCATGACTGGCCCGTTGCGGCCAGCGCTGGGTAATCGCCTTGCGACGCGTATAGAACCGCACCCCATCCGGCCCATAGGCATGCAAGTCGCCAAACAGCGAGCGCTTCCAGCCACCAAAGCTGTGATAAGCCACCGGCACCGGCAACGGCACGTTGACGCCAACCATACCCACTTCAATCTCGTCACAGAACAACCGCGCCGCCTCACCGTCACGGGTGAAGATACAGGTGCCGTTGCCGTACTCGTGATCGTTGATCAACTGCATGGCCGCTTCCAGGCTGTTCACCCGAACCACACACAGCACCGGCCCGAAGATCTCTTCCTTATAGATGCGCATCTGCGGGGTCACGCGGTCGAACAAACTGCCCCCCAGGAAGAAGCCATCTTCATTACCGGCAATACTCAGGCCACGACCATCGACGACCAACTCAGCACCCGAAGAAACGCCGTCCTCTATATAGCCACTGACTTTATCGCGCGCCTGGCCAGTGACCAGCGGCCCCATGTCCAATCCACACGTGGTGCCCGCACCAATCTTCAGCGCCTTGATCTGCGGCACCAGCTTGGCGACCAATGCGTCAGCCACCTGGTCGCCGACACACACGGCAACAGAGATCGCCATGCAACGCTCACCGCAAGAACCATACGCCGCGCCCATCAAGGCACTGACAGCGTTATCGAGATCCGCATCCGGCATCAGCACCGCATGGTTCTTCGCCCCGCCTAACGCCTGTACACGCTTGCCGCGCTTGGTGGCTTCGGAATAGATGTACTCGGCGATCGGCGTCGAGCCGACAAAGCTCAACGCCTTGACTTCCGGCGCTTCGATCAACGCATCCACCGCGCCTTTATCGCCATGCACCACACTCAGCACGCCTTTAGGCAAGCCAGCTTCCTGCAACAGTTGTGCAATCAGCAGCGTCGAGCTTGGATCACGCTCCGACGGCTTGAGGATGAAGCAGTTACCGCAGACGATCGCCAGCGGATACATCCACAACGGCACCATCGCCGGGAAGTTGAACGGCGTAATACCGGCCACCACACCCAACGGCTGGAAGTCAGACCAGGCATCGATATTCGGGCCAACGTTACGGCTGTACTCGCCCTTGAGGATTTCCGGCGCCGAGCACGCGTACTCCACGTTCTCGATCCCGCGCTTGAGCTCACCGGCCGCATCTTCCAGGGTCTTGCCATGCTCTTCGCTGATCAGCTGGGAGATACGCGCTTCGTTCTGCTCAAGCAATTGCTTGAAACGAAACATCACCTGGGCACGCTTGGCCGGTGGCGTGTTACGCCAGGCCGGGAAAGCCGCCTTGGCCGAATCGATGGCGCTTTGAATGGTTTCACGGCTGGCCAACGGCACCTGGTGAATCACCTGGCCAGTCGACGGGTTGTACACGTCGGCAGTGCGACCGTTTTCGGTGACCAATTGGCCGTTGATCAAATGCTGGATGAGGCTCATGCAGGGCTCCTGAAAAGTTGCTCTATATAGAAGGAGAAATCAGTCGATCTTGTTCAGCACTTCGCCGACCGCATCGAACAAGCGATCCAGGTCCTGCGGCTTGCTGTTGAAGGTTGGGCCGAACTGCAGGGTGTCGCCGCCAAAGCGCACATAGAAGCCGGCTTTCCACAAGGCCATGCCCGCTTCGAACGGACGCACGATGGCATCACCATCACGCGGGGCAATCTGGATCGCACCGGCCAGGCCATAGTTACGAATGTCGATCACGTTCTTGCTGCCCTTCAGGCCGTGCAGGGCATTCTCGAAATGCGGTGCGACTTCGGCCACGCTCTGCACCAGGTTTTCCTTCTGCAGCAGGTCGAGTGCCGCCAAGCCAGCCGCGCAGGCAACCGGGTGGGCCGAGTAGGTGTAGCCGTGCGGGAATTCCACCGCGTACTCAGGCGTCGCCTGATTCATGAACGTCTGATAAATCTCGGTGCTGGCAATCACCGCGCCCATCGGGATCGCGCCGTTGGTGACTTGCTTGGCAATGCACATCAGGTCCGGGGTCACACCGAAGCTGTCAGCACCAAACATCGAACCGGTACGACCGAAGCCGGTGATCACTTCATCGAACACCAACAGGATGTTGTGCTGATCGCAGATCTCACGCAGACGCTTCAGGTAACCCTGCGGCGGAACCAGCACGCCGGCAGAGCCCGCCATCGGTTCAACAAACACCGCAGCGATGTTCGACGCATCGTGCAACTCGATCAGCTTGAGCAGCTCGTCCGCCAAGGCAATCCCGCCCAGCTCCGGCATGCCACGGGAGAACGCATTGCTCGCCAGCAGGGTGTGAGGCAGATGGTCAACATCCATCAGCCCCTGACCAAAAATCTTACGGTTACCGTTCACGCCGCCCAGGCTGGTACCGGCGATGTTCACGCCGTGATAACCACGGGCACGGCCGATCATCTTGGTCTTGGTCGCCTGGCCTTTCAGGCGCCAGTACGCACGCACCATCTTCACCGCGGTATCGGCACACTCGGAGCCGGAGTCGGTGAAGAACACATGGTTCAGGTTACCCGGGGTCAGGTCGGTAATCTTTTCTGCCAGCTGGAACGACAACGGATGACCGTATTGGAAGCCCGGCGAGTAGTCCAACGTACCCAACTGCTTGGAGACCGCTTCCTGGATTTCCTTGCGAGTGTGCCCGGCGCCGCAGGTCCACAGACCCGACAGCGAGTCATACACCTTGCGCCCCTTGTCATCGGTCAACCAGCTGCCTTCGGCCGCCACGATCAGGCGCGGGTCACGATGGAAGTTACGGTTGGCGGTGTACGGCATCCAGTGCGCGTCCAGCTTCAGTTGGCTGGCCAGGGTGGACGGAGCGTTTTCGGGCATGTTCATGAGCAAAACCTCGCAAGGCAAAAGGCAGCGTCGGGATTGAAAAGCGTTGTTGCAGCTAAATTGCCACGGGGATAAAGTCGGTGAAATCCAACTCTTCTAACCTTCAGTCAGGCCTTCACTAAACTATGAGCAGCCGTCGACCCGACCCTCTGGCCCAAGTCAGCGACTTCGATATCCGACTGTTGCGCATCTTTCGCAGCGTGGTGGAGTGCGGTGGCTTCTCGGCGGCGGAAACCGTACTGGGGATTGGCCGCTCGGCCATCAGCCAGCAAATGAGTGATCTTGAACAGCGCCTTGGCCTGCGCCTGTGCCAACGCGGGCGGGCGGGGTTTTCCCTGACCGAGGAGGGACGCGAGGTGTACCAGTCGGCGTTGCAGCTGCTCAGCGCCCTGGAAAGTTTTCGCACCGAGGTCAACGGCCTGCACCAACACTTGCGCGGCGAACTGATCATCGGCCTGACCGACAACCTGGTCACCCTGCCCCACATGCGTATCACCCACGCCCTGGCACAGTTGAAGGAACGCGGCCCGGACGTACAGATCCAGATCCGCATGATCGCCCCCAATGAAGTCGAACAAGGGGTGCTCGACGGCCGCCTGCATGTCGGCGTAGTCCCCCAGGCCAGCGCCTTGTCGGGACTTGAATACCAGCCGCTGTACAGCGAACGCTCGCTGCTCTATTGCGCAGTGGGCCACCCGCTGTTTTACGCCGACGACAAGCAACTGGACGACGACCGCGTCAACAGCCAGGACGCCATCGCCCCGACCTTCCGCCTGCCCGCGGATATCCAGGCGCACTACCAGGCACTCAATTGCACCGCCAGTGCCTCGGACCGCGAGGGCATGGCCTTCCTGATCCTGACCGGCCGCTACATCGGCTACCTGCCCGACCACTACGCCAGCCTGTGGGTACAACAAGGCCGACTGCGCGCGCTGAAACCGGCTACACGTTTTTACGATTTGAGCCTCGCTTCGGTCACGCGCAAGGGCCGTCGCCCTCATTTGGTGCTGGAAAGCTTCCTCGAAAGTCTGGCCGCAACGCGCTAACACGGGCCTTACATAAAAACCTGAGCAACTGGACAGCTTTTTGCAAGACAAGGGGATCTCGAACCGTCAGCCATGAGTTCCCCGCCATGCCGCCAGAATCCAACACCCCCAGCGACCTGATCTACGGCCTCAACGATCGGCCCAAACCTTTGCCTGCATTGCTTGCCGCGTTGCAGCATGTGTTGGCTGCCTTCGTCGGCATCATCACCCCGCCGCTGATCATCGGCTCTACCCTGGGCCTGACCGCCCACCTGCCCTACCTGATCAGCATGGCATTGATGGTTTCCGGTGTGGGCACCTTCATCCAGGCGCGCAGGCCGTTTGGCATTGGCGCCGGGATGATCTGCCTGCAAGGCACCAGCTTCGCGTTTCTCGGCGCCGTATTGTCGGCCGGGTTTCTGGTCAAGCAACGCGGCGGCAGCCCGGAAGACATCCTGGCGATGATTTTCGGTATCTGCTTCTTCGGCGCCGCAGTGCAGGTCGTGTTGAGCCGTTTCATCGGTCAGCTCAAAAGGGTAATCACGCCGCTGGTGACCGGCATCGTCATCACACTGATCGGCATCAGCCTGATCAAGGTCGGCATCACTGACCTTGGAGGCGGCTTCAATGCCCCGGACTTCGGCGCGCCAACCAACCTGGCACTCGGCCTGTTCGTGGTACTGACCATCATCCTGCTCAACCGCTCGAACACGCCATGGGTACGGCTCTCCGCCATCATCATCGGCCTCGCACTGGGCAGCCTCGCCGCCTGGTTCAGCGGCAAGTTGGTGCCCCAAGCCTTGCCTGACTTGCCATTGATCAGCCTGCCTACACCGTTCCACTTCGGTTTCAATTTCGATTGGAGCGCTTTCCTGCCGGTAGCACTGATTTATCTGATCAGCACCATCGAAACCGTCGGCGACCTCACTGCCAATTGCATGATCGCCCGCCAGCCCATCAGCGGCCCTTCCTATATAAGCCGACTCAAGGGTGGCGTACTGGGAGATGGCATCAGTTGCATGATCGCAGCCACCTTCAGTGCCTTTCCCAACACCACATTCGCCCAGAACAACGGCGTGATCCAGCTGACCGGCGTGGCCAGCCGTTACGTCGGCTTGTACATCGGCGCGGTACTGTTTTGCCTCGGGCTGTTTCCGTTGATTGGTGCGGTGCTGCAGCAAATCCCCAAGCCGGTGCTGGGCGGCGCAACCCTGGTGATGTTCGGCAGCGTAGCGGCGGCCGGCGTGCGCATTCTCGCCCAGGCCCCGCTGGATCGGCGCAGCATGCTGATCATCGCCACCTCGTTCGGCGTCGGCCTGGGGATCGCGGCGCAACCGAACCTGCTGCACCTGATGCCAACCCTGGTGCAGAACCTGTTCGACTCGGCCATCACCAGCGGCGGCCTGACCGCCATCGTATTGTGCCTGCTGCTACCTGAAGCCAAGGCTCCCGTGGATGCCGCAAACCGGACCCTGGAAAGCGACACTCTGGAGCCGCTTTAAGGGTTTTATCGTATCTGGACTTGTCTGGGGCTTGAGGGTGGGTTATCTGTGCACACGTCGCATTCATCGATCTGCACGGAAACCTCCATGAGCCTCGAAGTTCCTGCCCACAGCAACCACGCCGGAAAACCTGCAAGCCGCATTCGCCAAAAGAACGAACAAGCGATTTTGCAGGCCGCCGAAGACGAGTTCGCCCGTCATGGCTACAAAGGCACCAGCATGAACACCATCGCGGCGAGTGCCGGGTTGCCGAAAGCCAACTTGCACTACTACTTCACCAACAAGCTGGGCCTGTACATCGCGGTGCTCAGCAACATCCTCGAATTGTGGGACAGCACCTTCAACACCCTGACCGCCGAGGATGACCCGGCGGCCGCCCTGACCCGCTATATCCGCACCAAGATGGAATTCTCCCGGCGCCAGCCACAAGCCTCGCGGATCTTCGCGATGGAGATCATCAGCGGCGGTGAGTGCCTGACCGAATATTTCAGCCAGGACTACCGCGCCTGGTTCAGCGGCCGTGCGGCGGTATTCCAGGCCTGGATCGACGCCGGCAAGATGGACCCTATCGACCCGGTGCACCTGATCTTCCTGCTGTGGGGCAGCACCCAGCATTACGCCGACTTTGCCACCCAGATCTGCCGCGTGACCGGGCGCACCAAGCTGACCAAGCAGGACATGGAAGACGCCGGCACCAACCTGATCCACATCATTCTCAAAGGCTGTGGCATCAAGCCGGCCCTCTAAACGAAGTTACCCATGCCTTTCACGCTTACCGGCCTTTGCGAGTTTCGCGAAGAAATTCGCAAAAGCCGCTTCATTACCCTCGCCGCCCCGATCAGCAGCCCCCAGGACGCCCAGGCCTTCATCGACCAGCACAGCGACCTGAACGCCACGCACAACTGCTGGGCCTGGAAACTCGGCGATCAATACCGCAGCAACGACGACGGCGAACCCGGCGGGACGGCCGGGCGCCCGATCCTGGCCGCGATCGAAGCGCAGGATTGCGACCAGGTCGTGGTGCTGGTGATCCGCTGGTACGGCGGCATCCAACTGGGCACCGGCGGCCTGGCCCGCGCCTATGGCGGCGGGGCGAACAAATGCCTGCAAGCCGCCGAACGCGTCGAGCTGATCAAACGGGTGCCGCTGAGCTGCTCCTGTGGTTTTGCCGAGCTGCAGTTGGTGAAGCTGCGAGTGGCCGAACTGGGTGGGCTGGTGATGGAAGAAACCTTCACCGCCAATGGCGTCGACCTGCAGCTGGCCCTCGGCGAGGCACATATCGACACCCTGCAAGCGCAGCTCGCCGACCTGAGTCGCGGGCGCATTCTGCTGGAGCGCTGAAACTACCCACATCTACTGTGCACCTGCCTGTGGATAACCTGAGCACACTCGCCTGTAACCATTCTGTCACAAGGGTTTCAGACGGTTGTACAGTTTTTGTTCAAGGCACTGCACGAAAGTATTAATCCAGCTCAAAAACAGTCAGTTAGGCGGGTTATGTCCTTTAGAACAAAGGGCCACAGCGCTTATATCCACCGGTCACGCTTGCGCACAATTACTGTGGAGCAACCTGTGGATAACCCGTGCAAGAGTCACCCCGCAGCAGAGCCTGCAACGTTCCGGCACAACTGAGCATTTTTTGATCAACTTGCTGCTCGGCGCACCGGTATCAACTGAGCCACCGCCCACAGCACTTCAAACACCACGACAATCACCAATACAGTACTGGCACCATGGGCCAGCGCGTAGATCTGCCAGATGGCAAACAGCACTCGGCCGGCGGCGTCGTAGCGGCCAAAGATCGCTTGTGGGTCGCGGATTCGCAGCACCGACCACACGCAGACAATCGAGCCCATCAGGTTCGCCATCAACATATGCACAGGCGCGAACGGCGGCAGCTCGCCGGGCAGGTTCAACGCCACCAGGGCGTTATGCAGCAGGACAAACGTCCAGGGTGTGACCAGTGCGGCGGTGACGATCAGGTCGTACCAACCGCTGGCCCGAACCAGTCGACGGTATTGGTGTGCGGTCCACATAGCCGTAAGCTCCTTAAATTCAAGAAGCCAGCAGGCTAAAGCCTGGAGTAAGCTCCAGGGTCAAGCCCCCTTGAGCCCTCTACATGCGTATCGGCGAATTAGCCCAGGCCAGCCAGGTCAGTCGCGACACCCTGCGTTTCTATGAACAACGCGGGCTGATTGCCGCGCAACGCAGTGCCAACGGTTACCGTGACTACCCCGCCGACATGGTGCAACTGGTGCTGTACATCAAGACCGCCCAGCGCCTGGGCTTCAGCCTGGGTGAAATCGGCAACAGCGTCGGCGCATTATGGCAAGCTCCAGACCCCGACAGCGCCGTGACCCAGCTCCTGCAAGACAAGCTCAACCTGATCGAAACCCGCATCGCCGAACTCGACCAACTGCGCCAGGAGTTGCAGCAAAGGCTCGGCCAGCGTTGTCCACTGAACCCGTGAACCTCCACCGTCAAAGGAAGCCATTCATGTCCACTTCAAAAACCGCACTGATTATCGGCGCCTCCCGGGGCCTGGGCCTTGGCCTGGCCAAGCAACTGCTGACGGACGGCTGGGAGGTGACCGCCACCGTGCGCGACCCGCAAAAGGCCGATGCCTTGAAGGCCTTGGGCGAGGTGCAAATCGAAAAGCTCGACATGGATGACCAGCAGGCGGTAATCGCCCTCAGCCAGCGCCTCAAGGAAAAAACCTTCGACCTGCTGTTCGTCAATGCCGGTGTCAAAGGCCCGGCCAACCAGGAACCGGGCCACGCCACCCTGGCTGAAGTCGGCCAACTGTTTTTCACCAACGCCGTGGCGCCGATCAACTTGGCCCAGCGTTTTGTCGGGCAGATCCGCCCAGGCACCGGCGTGCTGGCCTTCATGAGTTCGATCCTGGGCAGTGTGACCATTCCCGACGGCTCGGACCTGGCGCTGTACAAGGCCAGCAAGGCCGCCCTCAACTCCATGACCAACAGCTTCGTCACCCAATTGGGCGATCAGAAACTGACCGTGCTGTCGTTGCACCCGGGCTGGGTGAAAACCGACATGGGTGGCGAAAACGCCCACATCGACGTGCCCACCAGCGTGCGCGGCCTGGTTGACCAGGTGAATGCCTACACCGGCAAGGGCGGCCATCACTTTGTGGACTACAAGGGCGACACCATCGCCTGGTAAAAAAACCGGGATCGTTATCGGCCGATTGCCGTCGATAACGATCCACACGTAAACTGCGCACCTCGCCCTCCCCGGCGACCCTGGATCAGCAGACAGGGCAACACTGAGCTGGCAAACCTGAACCCATCATTCAGAGGAGCCGGCCAATGCCTGCGACCCGTATCTGGTTAAAAAACCCCCTCGCGATTTTCACTGCCAATGGCCTCGACGCCCGTGGCGGCCTGGTGCTGCAAGACGGTGTGATCACCGAAGTGCTGGGCTGGGGCCAAGAACCCGCCGTGCCCTGTGGACAAGTATTCGATGCCCGCGAGCATGTGGTGCTTCCGGGGCTGATCAACACCCACCATCACTTCTATCAAACCCTGACCCGCGCCTGGGCGCCGGTGGTCAACCAGCCGCTGTTTCCCTGGTTGAAAACCCTGTATCCGGTCTGGGCCCGACTCACCCCGGAAAAACTCGCCCTGGCGAGCAAAGTGGCCCTAGCCGAACTGCTGCTCTCGGGCTGCACCACGGCGGCAGACCACCACTACCTGTTCCCGGACGGCCTGGAACAGGCGATCGACGTGCAAGTCGACAGCGTGCGCGATCTGGGCATGCGCGCCATGCTCACGCGCGGCTCCATGAGCCTGGGCGAGGCCGACGGAGGGCTGCCACCGCAACAAACCGTGCAGCAAGGCGAAGTGATTCTGGAAGACAGCCGCCGCCTGATCCGCCAGTACCACGAGCGCGGTGACGGCGCACAAATCCAGATCGCCCTGGCGCCCTGCTCGCCGTTTTCCGTCACCCCGGAAATCATGGAAGCCAGCGCCGAACTGGCCAACAACCTCGACGTGCGCCTGCATACCCACCTGGCAGAAACCCTCGACGAAGAAGACTTCTGCCTGCAGCGTTTCGGCCTGCGCACCGTGGATTACCTCGACAGCGTCGGCTGGCTAGGCCCGCGCACGTGGCTGGCCCACGGGATTCACTTCAACCCTGAAGAAATCGCACGCCTCGGAGCTGCCGGTACCGGCATCTGCCATTGCCCGAGCTCGAACATGCGCCTGGCTTCCGGGATATGCCCAACGCTGGACCTGCTGGCCGCCGGTGCACCGATTGGCCTGGGGGTGGACGGTTCGGCGTCCAATGATGCGTCGAACATGATTCTCGAAACGCGCCAGGCCCTGTACATCCAGCGCCTGCGTTACGGGGCAGAGAAGATCACCCCGGAACGGGTGTTGGGTTGGGCGACAAAAGGTTCGGCGCAGTTACTCGGTCGCAGCGACATCGGCGAACTGGCCGTAGGCAAACAGGCCGACCTGGCGTTGTTCAAGCTCGATGAACTGCGCTTCTCCGGCAGCCATGACCCGATCTCGGCGCTGCTGCTGTGTGGCGCCGACCGAGCGGACCGGGTGATGGTCGGCGGCAAATGGCGGGTGATCGACGGGCAGGTCGAAGGATTGGACCTGAAAGGCTTGATTGCCGATCACAGCCAGGCGGCGCGGGAACTGATCAACCGGACTTAACTGAAGAAACACTTTTCAAATGTGGGAGCGGGCTTGCTCGCGAATGCGTTGGGTCAGTCAACATATCTGGCGACTGACACTCCGTATTCGCGAGCAAGCCCGCTCCCACACAAGCCCGGTTTCCACAATTATTTCTGCGGTGTTTTCAGGATTGGTTACAGTCCAAGCAGCGACAGCATGATAAACGTCGCAAACAACACAAAATGGGTCATCCCTTCGATGGCGTTGGTTTCGCCATCGTTGAGGTTGATCGCACTTACAATCAGCGTGATAAACACCATCACGGTCTGCACCGGCGTCATCGCCATCTGAAACGGCTGGCCGGTGTACAAGGCCATGGCTTCCATCACCGGCACGGTCAAAATCACCGTCGACAGTGAAGCCCCCAGCGCGATGTTCACCACCGACTGCATGCGGTTGGCCAGCGCTGCGCGCAACGCGGTCAAAATCTCCGGCGCGGCGGAAATCGCGGCCACGATGATCGCCGTGATCACGGGTGGGGCACCCGTTCCTTCCAGGCCCAGGTCGAGGGTCTTGGACATCACCTCGGCCAACGCGCCAATCACGATCACGCCAAACACCAACGTCCCGATGGAAAACGCCAGGTTGATCGGCGGCGACTCTTCTTCCGGCTGTTTCTTGCGGCGTTTTTCCGGGTAGCTGTAGCTGAAGAAATAACTATGGGGGCCCACCTGCATCCGCAGGAACAACGTGTAGAGCACTACCATCGCGCCGATGGTGAAGGCCGAGTAAATTTTCCAGTCGGCCTCGGGGATAAATTCCGGCACCACCATCGACACACCCATGGCGGTAAGGATCATCACGCTGTAGGTGCGCGCCGAATCGTCGTTGTAGGACTGTTCGCCATGCTTGATGCCGCCCATCAGCGCGGCCAGGCCGAGGATGCCGTTGATGTCGAGCATCACCGCCGAATAAATGGTGTCGCGCACCAGGGTCGGCGAGGGCTCGTTGCTCATCATGATCGCCAGGATCACCACTTCCACCAGCACAGCGGCGAGGGTCAGGATCATGGTGCCGTAGGGGTCGCCGACCTTTTCCGCCAGTTGCTCGGCGTGATGGGCCACGCGCATCGAGGCCACGACGATAAAGCCGATCAGCGCTATGCCAGCCAACAGCGCCACCATCTGCCCGCTGTGCAGCATCCAGTGCTCCAGCGGGTAGGCAGCGATGGCGGCAATCAGCGCCAGCAGCATGAATTTTTCTTGCTTGATAGATGTGAGCATTGCAGGCCTTTTGAACGCGGCGAATCCGTCATTGATGGGGTACAGACTGCACCGCGCCGCTAACGTTTCGTTACACCTTAGTTCATGCACTGCTTGCACGGTGCCTGTGGATGCTCACCGCTTGGTCAGGTTTTGCCGATTATTTCGGCGTGCGCCTGTAGAATGCCGCCATTGCACCTGATGAGAATTTATAAATGTACGATTGGCTCAACGCCCTGCCCAAGGCTGAATTGCACCTGCACCTGGAAGGCTCGCTGGAGCCTGAGCTGCTGTTCGCCCTGGCCGAACGCAACAAGATCGCGCTGCCGTGGAACGACGTCGAAACCCTGCGCAAGGCCTACGCCTTCAACAACCTGCAAGAGTTTCTCGACCTCTACTACAAGGGCGCCGATGTACTGCGCACCTCCCAGGATTTCTACGACCTGACCTGGGCCTACCTGCTGCGCTGCAAGGCGCAAAACGTGATCCACACCGAACCGTTCTTCGACCCACAGACCCACACCGACCGTGGCGTACCGTTCGAAGTGGTGCTCAACGGCATTGCCGCCGCCTTGAAAGACGGCGAGCAACAACTGGGCATCACCAGCGGTTTGATCTTGAGCTTCCTGCGCCACTTGAGCGAAGAAGAGGCCGAAAAAACCCTCGACCAGGCACTGCCATTCCGTGATGCGTTTGTTGCCGTGGGCCTGGACAGCTCGGAAATGGGCCACCCACCGAGCAAGTTCCAGCGCGTGTTTGATCGTGCCCGTCACGAAGGTTTCCTGACCGTCGCCCACGCCGGTGAAGAAGGCCCGCCGGAGTACATCTGGGAAGCCATCGACCTGCTGAAGATCCAGCGTATCGACCATGGCGTACGCGCCATTGAAGACGAGCGCCTGATGCAGCGGATCATCGACGAACAGATCCCGCTGACGGTGTGCCCGTTGTCCAACACCAAGCTCTGCGTGTTCGACGACATGTCCCAGCACAACATCCTCGACATGCTTGAGCGTGGGGTGAAAGTGACGGTGAACTCGGACGATCCGGCGTACTTCGGCGGTTATGTCACCGAGAACTTCCATGCGCTGTACACCTCGCTGGGCATGACCCAGGACCAGGCCAAACGCCTGGCGCAAAACAGCCTGGATGCACGGTTGGTCAAGCCTTAATCACCGACCGGTCTGGCGAGCCGGGCAATTTCCAGTTGCCCGGCTTCACTGACCTGCAACGCCTGGGACTCATTGATCACGCTGACCCAGTTCGACTGCAGGCACAACTGCAACAACGCGGCCCCCAACGCACCGCCCAGGTGTGGCTGCTGTTCGCTCCAATCAAAACAATCGCACACGATCGGCTGAGCCAGTGCCTGGGTAAAAATCCCCAGCGCTGCGAGTTTGCGCGCACCTGACGGCGTCACGTCCGTACGCTGTTCCGCGCGCTCGATCCACCCGGCCGCCATCATCCGTTGATACAAACCCGCTGCCAGCTCGCCCCCCAGGTGACCATGGCACAGCCGCGCTCGCCGTAAAGCCGCAGGCGCAGTCAATGACCGCGAATGAATGGGCGTGCTGCGGGCGACGCTGGCCATCGTGGTGCAGGCCAATGCATCCACGGCGGCCGCCACATCGGCGGCGGCCACCCGGAAAAAGCGTTTGCCGCTGCGGGCTTCGACACGCAACAGGCCACCGGCCGTCAATCGCGTCAGATGCGCATTCGCCGAGGCCGATGACAGCCCGGCAAGTGCCGCCAATTCATCGGAGGGTTTGGCCGAGCCGTCCATCAATGCCCACACCATCGCGGTGCGTTTCGGGTCGGCCAGCAAGGTGGCGATCTGACTGATGCAAGGTGCCTGTTCCATGTGCTCATTCACTCCCTGTTGAATCATTTGTCTGCTGCGTCTGGCGGAAAAGTATAAGCGTGAAAACGCCGGGTTCCGTGCCGTCTTACAGCGCAACCAAGGACAGAAGCTGAAGGAAATTTCCCGATATCCCCGGGGTTATGGTGTAGAGGCTGATCGCTCCGGCAATTGCGCAGTCAATGTCGCACAACGGGCAACGAGCATTTCCCGCAGAAGATTGATCGGCTTGCTCAGTTGCGCGCGATGGGCACACAACAGATTGAGCGGCGTACGTTCGCCCCGCAGCTCCGGCAGGATCAGCCGCAGGCGCCCCGCCAGCACATCGGAGCTGACATCCAGCCAGGACTTGTAGGCGATACCCACCCCCGCCACCGCCCAGCGTCGCACCACATCGGCATCATCACTGAAGCGGTCGCCCGTCACCGTCAGGCCGACATCACGCTTGCCATCGTTAAACCCCCAATGGTCATGCACCCGGCTGCCGAGCATGTACAGCAGGCAATTGTGCTGGGTCAGTTGCTCCAGGTGGCGCGGCTCGCCGTGCCGCGCCAGATAGCTGGGAGCAGCGCAGAGCACGCGGCAGTTGTCCGGGGCGATGGGCAACGCGATCAGGCTGGAGTCTTCGGGTTCGCCGTAGCGCAGGGCGATGTCCACCGGCTGGCGGAACAGGTCGGCAATCCGGTCGCCCAACAACAGGCGTACGCTCAGGTCGGGGTATTCGCGCTGGAACTCATCCAGCCAGGGCAACAACTGGTTACGGCCAAAGTCCGACGGCGCCGAGAGTTGAAGCACCCCGCTGACCTGATCCTGGCCGCTGGCCAACAACCGCCGGCCTTCATCCAGGCTGCTCAAGGCGGCCCGGGCGTACTCCAGGAAGCCTTCGCCCTCGGCCGTCAGGCGCAGGCTGCGGGTGGAACGCGCCAACAACCGTGCGCCCAACTGCTGCTCGATGCGCTTCAACGCCGCGCTGGCCACCGCCGCCGACATGTCCATCACCCGTGCTGCCGCCGAAAGGCTGCCCAGGTCTGCCGCACGCACAAACAACTGCAAGTCATCAAAACGCAGCACGCCGACCGCCCATTATCAAAAAAGCATTGAAAGAGACTGCTCTTTTAGCGGGTTTTATCTTCCAGAGAAATAGCCAATCATCTGTCCATCCCGTTCATCACGTGTCTGGAGTCGAATATGTCTGCTGCCTTTAACGTCATCGCCACGCTGATCGCCAAACCCGGCCAACAGGCCACCCTGGAAACCCTGCTGCGCGAGCTGCTGGAACCGACCCGCATCGAAGCCGGCTGCCAGCAGTACGACCTGCACCAGGACCTGCAACACCCCGAGACCTTCTACATGCTCGAACGCTGGAGTGACGACGCCGCGCTGGCCGACCACGACCAGAGCGCGCATATCCAGAATTTCCGCACCAAGGCTGCCGACGTGCTTGAGCATTTCGAACTCAAGCGCCTGAAGTTTATTGCCTGATCAACCGCCCCCTTTTTGGAAACCATCATGAAAGCCATCGCCTACTACGCCGCACTGCCGATCAACGATCCAAAATCCCTGCAAGACATCGAACTGCCCGAACCGGTCGCCGGCCCCCGCGACCTGCTGGTGGAAGTCAAAGCCATCTCGGTGAACCCGGTGGACACCAAGGTGCGCCAGAACGTCGCCCCGGAAAACGGCGCGGCCAAAGTGCTGGGCTGGGACGTGGCCGGTGTGGTCAAGGCCGTGGGCAGCGAAGTCAGCCTGTTCAAGGTCGGCGACAAGGTGTTCTACGCCGGCTCCCTGGTACGCCCCGGCGGCAACAGCGAACTGCACACTGTCGATGAGCGCATCGTCGGCCATATGCCGAAAACCCTGGGTTTTGCCGACGCTGCTGCACTGCCGCTGACCGCCATCACCGCCTGGGAATTGCTGTTCGAACGCCTTCAAGTGCGTGAAGGCAAGGCCGATGAAGGCCAGAGCCTGCTGATTGTCGGTGCTTCGGGTGGTGTGGGATCGATCCTGACCCAACTGGCGAAACAGCTCACCGGCCTGAAAGTCATCGGCACCGCCTCCCGTCCTGAAACCCAGGCATGGGCCAAGGACCTGGGCGCCGACCTGGTGATCGACCACAGCAAACCGTTGAGCGAAGAGCTGAAAAACGCCGGCCATCCGCAGGTGAACTACGTCGCCAGCCTGACCCAGACCGACCAGCACCTGGACCAACTGGTGGAAGCGCTGATTCCCCAGGGCAAACTGGCGCTGATCGACGATCCCAAGGCATTGGACGTAAGCAAGCTCAAGCGCAAGAGCCTGTCGCTGCATTGGGAGTTCATGTACACCCGTTCGATGTTCGAGACCAGCGACATGATCGAGCAGCACAACCTGCTCAATCGCGTCGCCGAACTGATCGACGCCGGTACTCTGAAAACCACCGTGGGCGAGCACTTTGGCGTGATCAACGCGGCCAACCTGCGCCGCGCCCACGAACTGCTGGAAAGCGGCAAGGCCAAGGGCAAGATCGTGCTGGAAGGGTTCTAACGAAAGGTTCTGTCAGTGTCGTCTGTTATTCATGTGAGTAATGGACGACACCGCTAGTCAGAGACTTGATCCTTGTCATATTTGTGAGCGTATTCGGGTTTATATTGGCCGCCTTTGCCACGCAATTTACGTGAGGAAGTCAGCAATGAAGATCCTGATAAAAGCGCTAGCAAGATCCGAAGGCAACAAATGGCAGGTCCGTCTCGACCAGAACGCCTTTACCTTCCGCAGTGAGGCCGAGGCCCGCGCGTTTGCCGACACCCTGCAAACCCGTATCCAGGCGCCTCACCGATTCCCCGAAAGCCAGCAGCGTTCTGCTGGCTGATCCTGATCAGTCCGCCGCTTGCAGTGCCCGTTGGCGCTGCAGGCGCCGGGTCAGCATCGCGAACGTTACGGCCAATACGCCACACAAGCTGATGACCATTGCCATCGGCATCGCCGTGCCGTCGTGCAGCACGCCGACCAACGACGCTGCGCCTGCGGCCACACCAAACTGAATGCAGCCGAGCAACGCCGACGCGCTGCCCGCCCGAGCGCCCTGCCCGCTCATGGCGCAGGCCGAGGTATTGGGCAAAATGCAGCCCAGGCTGGCGATGCAGATAAACAGCGGTACCAGCAGTGGCCACAAAGCGTCCGTGCGCAGCGCAGTAATTGCCAGCAACGACAGACCCGCCGCCAGGTAAACCCACACCGTGCGCGACAGCAAAAATGCCGGGCCACGCGACGCGAGCAAACGCGCATTGACCTGTGCCACCAGGATAAAGCCCGCGGCATTCGAGCCGAATACCCAGCCATAGTGTTCGGCGGGCACGCCATAGAGCTTGATAAAGACGAAGGGCGAGCCCGCGATGTAGGCAAACATACCGGCAATCGAGATGCCGCCGGTCAAGGCATAGCCCAGGTACACCCGGTCCGACAGCAACCGGCCGTACTGGCGCAGTGCGCCTGACAGCGGCTGGCGCGGTTGATGGGCCGGGAAGCTTTCCGGCAGCCCGACTGCTACCGCAATGGCCGCCATCACACTGAACGCCGTCAGCGCCAGGAAGATCGACTGCCAGCCCCACACCCCAACCATCACCCCGCCCGCCAGCGGCGCGAGGATCGGCGCCAGCCCGGTGACCAGCATCAGTTGGGAAAACACCTTGGCCGAGCCCACCGCGTCGCATTTATCGCTGACCACCGCCCGCGAGATCACCATGCCCGCACAGCCGCCCAGGGCCTGGACGAAACGCGCGCCGATCAGCCATTCCAGGGACGGCGCGTACGCACAGGCGAAGGACGCCAGGGTAAACAGGGTGACGCCGCTGAGCAGCGGCCCGCGCCGGCCAAAACGGTCTGCCAGCGGTCCATAGATCAACTGGCCGATCGCCAGGCCCGTGAAGTACACGGCCAAGGTCAGCTGAATATGTTTTTCGTCGGTGCCGAATGCCACGGCCATGGCCGGGAAACCCGGCAGGTAGAAGTCGATGGCCAGCGGCGCGAACGCGCTCAAGGCCCCCAAGATCAGGATTATACGAAGGTTCATCAGGCACCCAGGTGAGTCGGCAGCCCGACAGTCTAGCCGGGCGCGGGTGCCTTGAACATTAAGTTAGCTCGCTAACTATCAGAAAATCAGGCGAGCTTGACGCTGTAGCCTTCCTCGCTAATCAGGTTGATCACCTCTGCCGGCGACAGCAGGCTGCCTTCCACCCTGACTTCCTTTGCCGCGAGGTCAACGAGCACGCTGGCCGCCGGGTCCTTATCCTGCACCGCCTGGGTTACCGAGCGGACGCAGTGGCCGCAGGTCATTCCTTCAACGCTGAATACTTGCATGACATGACTCCTTTAATGAGGTTGCCCGCAGTGTTGACCTTGCCACGATGGCAAGGTCAAGTTCTGAAAACATCGGCCGGGCTGGCATTCATTCGCGCCCTCGGCCAAGCTGCACTTATCCACGATGTGAACCTCGGAGAATTCGCCATGCGCTGGTCATTTTTTGGCCTTGTCAGCCTGATGGGCTTTTTTGCTGCTGTGCCACCGGCCAGCGCAGATGAAGATTATGCGGTGCTGATCATTTCCCGGGAGCGTCTGGAAGTGCCGACCAACTGCGAGATTGGCTTGTACATCCAGGACCAGTTGGCCGGGCGGCTGTTCCAGGAGCAGGCCACCTCCTTCAACTTGCCGGCCGGGAATGTGTCGTTGCGCCTGAAGTTGTTGCCGGGGCAATCCCAGGGCTGCTTGCCGGGCATGCTCGCGCCACCTGCGCAAAACATCACGTTGAAGGCGGGTGACGTGCGCAAGTTGCGTATCGCGCAAGGGCCGGACGGCATGTACCTGAAACCGGCCGCACTGGAATACTGAAACATTGATCTAACGCCTTGACCTTCCCCACAGGTCAAGGTTGATCCTAGGGGCAATCTCTCCTGGAGTACTGCCCATGAACGGATCCACCACCTTCGACCTGCCGATCAGCGGCATGACCTGCGCCAGCTGCGCCGGGCGGGTTGAACGGGCACTGGGCAAAGTGCCCGGGGTGCAAAGTGTCAGCGTCAACCTGGCCAACGAACGCGCCCACATTGAAGTGCTCGGCCAGATGGACCCCGGCGTGCTGATCGCCGCCGTCGACAAGGCCGGCTACACCGCCACCCTGCCCCAAAGCGAAACCGCCACCCAGGCCAGCCAGGAACAACGCCTGAGCCATGAACGCTGGTCGTTGCTGCTGGCAATCCTGCTCGCCGCGCCGTTGGTGCTGCCGATGCTGGTGCAACCGTTCGGGCTGCACTGGATGCTCCCGGCCTGGGTGCAATTTGCCCTGGCCACCCCGGTGCAATTCATCTTCGGTGCGCGCTTCTATATCGCGGCCTGGAAAGCCGTGCGCGCCGGAGCGGGCAATATGGACCTGCTGGTCGCCATCGGCACCAGCGCCGGTTACGGCCTGAGTATCTATGAATGGCTCACGGCGTCCGCCGGCACAATGCCCCACCTGTATTTCGAAGCCTCGGCGGTGGTGATCGCCCTGGTGCTGCTGGGCAAATATTTGGAAAGCCGCGCCAAGCGCCAGACCGCCAGTGCCATCCGCGCTCTGGAAGCCTTGCGCCCCGAGCGGGCGATTCAAGTAATCGACGGCCGCGAGCAGGACGTCGCCATCACCGCCCTCAAGCTGAATGACCTGGTGCTGGTCAAACCCGGCGAACGCTTCCCGGTGGACGGCGAAGTGGTCGAAGGCCAAAGCCACGCCGACGAAGCCTTGATCAGCGGTGAAAGCCTGCCGGTGCCGAAGCAGCCTGGCGACGCAGTCACCGGCGGCGCCATCAACGGCGAAGGCCGGCTGCTGGTGCGCACCCTGGCCCTCGGCGCGGAAAGCGTGCTGGCGCGGATCATCCGCCTGGTGGAAGACGCCCAGGCCGCCAAGGCACCGATCCAGAAACTGGTGGATAAAGTCAGCCAGGTGTTCGTGCCGGTGGTGCTGGTGCTGGCCTTGGCCACGCTGGTCGGCTGGTGGCTGTATGGCGCACCGCTGGAAGTCGCGCTGATCAATGCGGTGACCGTATTGGTGATCGCCTGCCCTTGCGCCCTTGGCCTGGCCACACCTACCGCCATCATGGCCGGTACCGGCGTTGCCGCCCGCCACGGCATCCTGATCAAGGACGCCGAAGCTCTGGAGCGCGCCCATGAAGTCAGCGCCGTGGTGTTCGACAAGACCGGCACCCTGACCTCCGGCGCACCAAAGATTGCGCACCTGGCCGCCATTGACGGCAATCAAGGGGCGCTGCTGCAACAGGCCGGCGCGCTGCAGCGCGGCAGTGAACACCCATTGGCCAAGGCGGTGCTGGATGCCTGTGCCGAACAAGGTTTGAACGTCGCGGATGTCAGCGCCAGCCAGTCCCTTACCGGGCGTGGCATTGCAGGCACCCTAGATGGCCGGCAACTGGCGCTGGGCAACCGTCGCCTGCTGGAAGAAACCGGCTTGAGCACCGGTGATCTCGCCGACTCGGCCAGTGCGTGGGAGGCCGAAGGCCGAACCTTGTCCTGGCTGATCGAGCAAGGCCCGCAGCCCCGCGTGCTGGGTTTGTTTGCCTTCGGTGACACGCTTAAACCGGGCGCCCTGCAGGCGATACAGGCACTCAAGGCTCGGCATATCAGCAGCCACCTGCTGACCGGCGATAACCGTGGCAGCGCCCGCGTGGTCGCCGAAGCCCTGGGCATCGATGACGTGCACGCCGAGGTGTTGCCTGCGGACAAGGCGGCTACCGTCGCCGAGCTGAAAAAGACCGGCGTGGTGGCAATGGTCGGCGACGGCATCAACGACGCACCGGCCCTGGCCGCGGCCGACATCGGCATCGCCATGGGCGGCGGTACCGACGTGGCGATGCACGCGGCAGGTATTACCCTGATGCGCGGCGACCCACGGCTGGTGCCGGCAGCCCTGGAAATCAGCCGCAAGACCTATGCGAAAATTCGACAGAATCTGTTCTGGGCCTTTGTGTATAACTTGATCGGCATTCCGCTGGCGGCGTTCGGCCTGCTCAACCCGGTGATGGCTGGCGCGGCCATGGCCCTGTCCAGTGTCAGCGTGGTGAGCAACGCACTGCTGTTGAAAACCTGGAAACCCAAGGACCTGGAGGACGAGCGTCCATGAACATCGGCCAAGCAGCACGCCAAAGCGGCCTGAGCGCGAAGATGATTCGTTACTACGAGTCCATCGGCTTGTTGAAAGCCGCCCATCGCACCGACAGCGGCTACCGCATTTATGGCGCCGATGACTTGCACACCCTCGCGTTTATCAAGCGCTCGCGGGACCTGGGGTTTTCCCTGGAAGAGGTCGGCAAGTTGCTGACGCTGTGGCAGGACCGGGGACGCGCGAGTGCCGACGTCAAGGCGCTGGCCCGCCAGCATATCGATGAGCTGAACCAGAAGATCCTCGAGCTGGGGCAATTGCGCGATACGTTGCAGGACCTGGTGGAACACTGCCAGGGCGATCACCGGCCGGATTGCCCGATTCTCAAGGAGTTGGCGTCGGGCAGTTGTTGCACCTGAGCAAGTTTAACCAGGCATGCACGGAACCTAATGTGGGAGCGGGCTTGCTCGCGAATGCGGAGTGTCAGTCAATACATCAGTTGACTGAACCAGCGCTTTCGCGAGCAAGCCCGCTCCCACATTTGGATATCCACTCGCCGTTGGATCACTGCATCCAGGGCGGCGGTGGCGGCTCTTCCGACGCCTTGCTCGGTGGCGCATCGTCTGCCGCGCGAATCGCCTGGCGACGCTCTTCATCGAGCCGCGCCGCTTCGATCTCGCGGATAACACCGCCCACGTCAGCCAGCTCTTCCGGTTCGTCGAACTCGCCGGTCAACACACTGGCCGGGTGCAGAGTGCCGGCTTCATACAGCGCCCACATCTCCTTGGCGTACTTGGTCTTCTTCAATTCCGGGGCAAAGCGCCCGAAGTAGGAAGCCATGTTGCCCACATCCCGTTCCAGCATGCTGAACGCGTGGTTGTTGCCCGCGGCATCCACCGCCTGAGGCAGGTCGATGATCACCGGGCCCGTCGGTGTCAGCAGCACGTTGAACTCGGAAAGGTCACCGTGCACCAGGCCGGTACACAACATCAGCACGATCTGGGTAATCAGGAAGGCGTGGTATTCGCGGGCCTGGTCCGGCTCCAGCGTCACGTCGTTCAAACGTGGCGCCGCGTCGCCGTATTCATCGGCCACCAACTCCATCAGCAGCACGCCTTCGAGGAAGTCGTACGGCTTGGGCACGCGAACACCCGCACCGGCCAGGCGAAACAGCGCCGCTACCTCAGCGTTCTGCCAGGCATCTTCGGTTTCTTTCTTGCCGAACTTGGAGCCCTTGGCCATGGCCCGGGCCTGACGGCTGTTGCGGACCTTGCGGCCTTCCTGGTATTCGGACGCCTGACGAAAACTTCGTTTATTCGCCTCCTTGTAGACCTTGGCGCAACGTAACTCGTTGCCGCAGCGCACCACGTAAACAGCTGCTTCTTTACCACTCATCAGTGGGCGCAGCACCTCGTCGACCAGACCGTCCTCGATCAGGGGTTCAATGCGTTTAGGAGTCTTCATCAGCTTTTATTGTGGGTCCTTTATTACCAAACACGCGTATGGCACTCGTTATACGGCAATCCTCTCGCCGCGGGGAGAGGGTACCGACCTTTGACCGCTTAAGAATGCATCCAATATGCCAAATTGACCGGCGGCCCGATCATAGCCGAGATCAGCGCTCAATAATCGCGGTGACGCCCTGCCCCCCGGCGGCGCAGATCGAGATCAGGCCCCGGCCCTTACCGGCTGCGTCCAGCAGCTTGGCCAGGTTGGCGACAATACGCCCGCCCGTGGCAGCAAACGGATGGCCGGCGGCCAATGAGCTGCCCTTGACGTTCAAGCGGCTGCGGTCGATAGAGCCCAGCGGTGCATCCAGCCCCAGGCGGGTCTTGCAGTATTCCGGATCTTCCCAGGCTTTCAGCGTGCACAACACTTGGGCAGCGAAGGCTTCGTGAATCTCGTAGTAATCGAAGTCCTGCAGGGCCAGGCCATTGCGGGCCAGCAAGCGCGGTACGGCGTACACCGGCGCCATCAGCAGGCCTTCGGCGCCGTTGACGAAATCTACCGCCGCCGCTTCGCCATCACGCAAATAGGCGAGAATCGGCAAGCCGCGCTCCTTGGCCCAGGCTTCACTGCCCAGCAGCACCAACGAGGCGCCATCGGTCAGCGGCGTCGAGTTACCGGCGGTGAGGGTGCCCTTTTCACTGCGCTCGAAGGCGGGCTTGAGGCTGGCGAGTTTTTCCAGGGTCAGGTCGGGGCGCAGGTTGTTGTCGCGGGTCAGGCCAAGAAAGGGCGTGAGCAAATCGTTTTGCCAGCCTTCGGCGTAGGACGCGGCCATTTTCTGGTGGCTTTCCAGCGCCAACTGATCCTGCTCGGCGCGGGGTATCTGCCAGGTCTGCGCCATCAACTCGCAATGCTGGCCCATGGACAACCCGGTGCGCGGTTCGCCGTTGCGCGGCAGCTCCGGCTTGAGGTGATGGGGACGAAGTTGTAACAAGACTTTAAGTTTATCCGCCATGGATTTGCTGCGATTGGCTTGCAGCAGGATTTTGCGCAGGCCCTCATTCACCCCGATAGGCGCGTCGGACGTAGTGTCGACGCCGCCGGCAATCCCGCTTTCGATCTGCCCCAGCGCAATCTTGTTCGCCACCAGCAACGCGGCTTCCAGCCCCGTGCCACAGGCCTGCTGAATATCGTAGGCCGGGGTTTGCGGCGACAGGCGCGAGCCCAGCACGCACTCGCGGGTCAGGTTGAAGTCGCGGGAATGCTTGAGCACCGCCCCGGCGGCCACCTCGCCAATACGCAGGCCGTGCAGGTTGTAGCGCTCGATCAGGCCTTCGAGGGCGGCGGTCAACATCGCCTGGTTGCTCGCCGTGGCGTAAGGGCCGTTGGAGCGGGCGAAGGGGATGCGGTTACCGCCAATGATCGCTACACGGCGCAATTGAGTCATGGAAAGCTCCCTTGAGGTTATGGGGTGAATCTCTGAGCCTAGCCTAGGCTCAATCGAACGACTTTCACCTATTGATGGTCCACCGTTTGAACCCCAGCACTCGGAGAGCGTTCCATGTCTGACCGTTATATCGACTTCGCCAACTCCAGCCTCGGCCATCGCCTGGTCGCCGCCATTGGCCTGCCGTCACCGGTACGCCTGGAACGCTGGCAGGCCGGACGCCTGCGTCCGGTGGAGGGTGCACTGCTGATCGGCGGCGGCCCGCTGGCAACAAAAATCCTGCCATTCGCCAACAAGCTGACCGACGCTATCTATAGCTACGGCACCGAACCGTCGACGGCAACCACCTGGATTCCCGGCCACGGGCCCAAGCTCAAGGCCGTGGTATTTGACGCCAGCGAGTTGCAGCACACCGATCAACTCAAGCAGTTGCGGGAATTCTTTCAGCCGTTGATGAAGAACCTCGACCACAGCGCGCACCTGGTGATCCTTGGCCGTGCCCCGGAAAGCCTCGGCGACCCGTTTGCCGCCAGTGCCCAACGGGCCCTTGAAGGCTTCAGCCGGTCGCTGGCCAAAGAGCTGCGCAGCGGCGGCGTCCTGCAATTGCTGTACGTAGGCGACGGGGCCGAGGATCAATTGGAGGGTGCGTTGCGGTTCTTCCTCTCGCCGAAAAGTGCCTATATCTCCGGCCAAGTCATTCGCCTGAACCCTTGCGCGACGCAGGTCGCGGACTGGACGCGCCCGCTCGCCGGGCACAAGGCCCTGGTGACCGGCGCCGCCCGCGGCATCGGTGCCTCGATCGCCGAAACCCTGGCCCGCGACGGTGCCGAGGTGATCCTGCTGGACGTGCCACAAGCCAAGGCCGACCTCGATGCCCTGGCCGCGCGCCTGGGCGCCCGCAGCATCGCCCTGGATATCTGCGCCGAAGACGCCGCCACCCAACTGATCGAACACCTGCCGGACGGCATCGACATCGTGGTGCACAACGCCGGCATCACCCGCGATAAAACCCTGGCCAACATGACGCCGGAATATTGGGACGCAGTCTTGGCAGTCAATCTCAACGCGCCGCAACTGCTGACCAAGGCGCTGCTGGACAGCGGCACCCTGCACGACAACGGTCGCGTGGTGCTGCTGGCATCCATCAGCGGCATCGCCGGCAACCGCGGGCAAACCAACTACGCCGCGAGCAAGGCCGGGCTGATTGGCCTGGCCCAGGCCTGGGCGCCGTTGCTCGGTGAGCGCGGGATCAGCATCAATGCCGTGGCCCCAGGCTTTATCGAAACCCAGATGACCGCACACATTCCCTTCGCCCTGCGTGAGGCCGGGCGCCGTATGAGCTCCCTGGGCCAGGGCGGCTTGCCCCAGGACGTCGCCGAGGCGGTGGCCTGGCTCGGCCAGCCGGGCTCGGGCGCGGTCAGCGGGCAAGCGTTGCGGGTGTGTGGGCAAAGTCTATTGGGAGCGTAAGCATGGAGTGGCACACATTAGGCAGCACCCCGTTCCTGCCACCGCTGTATTGGCGCGCGGCACTCAAGCGCAAGATCACCGGCACCACGCTGCCCGAGCAAGGGTTGCGCTGCCGGGTCAGTGTGAACCCCAGGGAAGTCGCGGCCTATCGCAAGGTCTGCGGGTTTGCCGACAGCCCGGTCTTGCCGGCCACCTATCCGCATATCCTGGCATTCGGCCTGCAGATGCAATTGCTCACCGACAAGGCATTTCCTTTCCCGCTGCTGGGATTGATCCACCTGAGCAACCGGATCCGCATCCTGCGCCCGTTGGGCGGTGTGAGTGACTTGACGGTCGGCGTTTACGCGCAGAATTTGCAGCCCCATGCCAAGGGCGCGACATTCGATATTGTGACCACGGTCGAGGATTCACTGGGGCTACTGTGGGAAGCGCAAAGCCGGATGCTCTGTCGCGGTGTGAAACTCGATGGCGCAGCAACGGACAACCCGCTGCAACCCCCTGCTGCTGTCGCCGAACTGACCCGCTGGAAAGCCCCCGCCGATGTTGGCCGCCGCTACGCTCGGGTGTCCGGCGACTACAACCCGATTCACTTGAGCACCCTCACTGCCAGGTTATTCGGCTTTCCCCAGGCCATCGCCCATGGGCTGTGGAACAAGGCCCGCACACTGGCGGCACTGAGTGAGCATTTGCCAGCCGCCAATCTCGAGATAGATGTCGAGTTTAAAAAACCGGTGCGTTTGCCCAGTGAGGTAACGTTGTTCACGAGCGCCCCCGGCTCCAGCGGTGAGCTGCAACTTAAAGGCGCCGGGGACATTGAACACATGGTCGGCCGCTGGCGGCCCATCGCCTGATAAATTGTATATATACATCTTAAGTTATAGCGAGCTATCGATAGCTCGCTACTCTTATCAACTCATTGATTTTAATAAACTTACAACTTAAACACCGCTGCCTTCTACACCCTTGGTATTAGTCGTTAAGCAAACTAACTCTTCGTGTATATAAATCGTTAATACCAAGTTGAGCGTTGCGAGAGCGCGCACCCGGGACTGTTATAGCCATAACGGACGAATGTATCGCTGTCCCTAGAAACAGCGAACTTCGAAAACAACAAAGGCTGTACCAGGTGCAAGGAACTCAATCATGAAAACTCAAGTCGTGTTGTGGAAAGCAAGTACCGCGCTGGCCCTGATTCTGGCAGTAAGCCTCGGAGGCTGCAGCAGCGGTGGTGGTGGTCATCACAGTAGCGTCGCAGCCTCCTCTCCGGATGCTGGCGGCGGTACTGGCGGTGGAACAGGTGGAGGCACCGGCGGCGGTACCGGTGGTGGCACTGGCGGCGGCACTGATGGAGGTACCGGTGGTGGCACCGGCGGCGGCACTGGTGGAGGTACCGGTGGTGGCACTGGTGGAGGTACCGGCGGTGGTACTGGCGGCGGCACCGGTGGTGGCACCGGCGGCGGTACTGGTGGAGGTACCGGTGGTGGCACCGGCGGCGGCACTGGTGGAGGTACCGGCGGCGGTACCGGTGGCGGCACTGGCGGCGGCACTGGCGGCGGCACCGGCTCGACCACTCCCCTGGTCACCGGCCAGGTAGTAGGCGCTGTGGGCGGTGTCGTCGGTAATGTCGGCACCACGGTAGGTAACCTGGGCACGACCCTGACCACTGTTCCCATTGTCGGCACCACTGCCGGCGGGCTGGTCACCGCGACAGGCACCGCCGTCAACAGTATCGGCGGCGGCTTGAGCAACGGCCTGGGCACGCTGGGTACCAATAGCAACTCCGTGGGCACAACCGTTGCCGGTGTGGCCGATGGCGTTGCCGACCTGGGCACCGGCGTTTCCAACACCGGCAAATCCCTGGGCACCACCCTCGGCGGCATTCCCGTCGTCGGCGGCTTGACCGGTGGCGTGGGCGGTGCGGCAGGTGGCGTGGTTGATCAGGTCGGCCAGGCCGTCACCATGCTCGGCGATACCTTGAGCACTGCCAGCACCACCGGGCCATTGGGCAGCGTGACCAATACGGTGGGTAAAAGCGTATTGGTACCGGTGGTCTCCCTGGTGGAAAACACCACCGGCAACCTGGGCAATAAAACAGGCCTGGGCAACCCGGTCGGCGGCGTACTGGATAAAGTCGGCTCCACTGTCACCGGCCTTGGCGGCCAGGTGGCCAGCGCCGGCGGCGCAGGCAACCCTGTCGGGACACTCGTCGGTGGCGTGTTGACTGGCGTTGGCACCACCCTTGATAAGTCGAGCGGTTACGTCAACCCGGCCACCACGACCCCTCAATCGGGCCTGCCTGAACTCGTCGGCGGTCTTGTCGCCAACGTCGGCAACGGCCTGAATGCCGGCAACACCAACGGCACTGTCAGTGCAGCCGGTGTGACCGGCGGCCAAGTGGGTAACACCGTCGCGTCGCTCGGCACCCTGATCGGTGGCAATGGCGTGGCCAACACTGCAGCCACGGCTCCTGTTGCAGGCCTGGCGACCAATGTCGGCACCGCACTCAACCCAGTGACCTCGGGTGTTGCCAACCTGACGCAAAACATCGGCACCAGCACCGGGATCGGCGCACCGGTGAATGGTCTGGTTACCCAGGTCGGCGGCGCAGTCAGCAGCCTGGGCACCAACCTGACGGCGGCGAATGCCAATCCGGTGACTAACGCTGTGGGCGGAACCCTGAATGCCGTCGGCAATACCGTCGGCTCGGTGGGTGGCCTGGTAACCGGCGGCACCAGCAGTAACGGTGGCGGTCTGCTCGGTGGCTTGAACGTGGGTGCCGGTGCCTCCGCTACGGGCACTGCCAATGCAAATGCAAACACAGGCGGCGGCCTGGGAGGTCTGCTCGGTGGGCTGACCGGCAAAAAATAGAATTGCACCTGGCCATTAGACGGCCTCCCCTACAGCGCCTACGCTTGGTTGAGACGAGAGATTCCAACGAGTCTCTCGTCTTTTTTATTGGCCAATGAATGGCTTTGCGAACCGTGTCCCGGAACCCGGCGGGCCTAGCGAAAACGCTGCAGCAGTTTTGACCATGGAGTGTCCTATGCGCGCCTTGACGCCTTTGTTTCTGCTCACCCTCATTGCTGCCAGCGTCCATGCCGAGACCCTGCCCAGCTACCTCAACAGCAACGACACCATTCGCAACCTGCCGGTACCCAACCTCCCCGCCGATGCCTATCGCCCGGTCACCCCACAGACCCAACTGCCCGAGCCGGCGGCAACCCAGGGCCAGCCATTGTTGATGGACACCAAAGTGACCATCCGCAAGCTGCAAATCGACGGTGGGACGATCTACCCGCTCCAGGATGTGGCCAAGGTTTTCGAACCGCTGATCGGCCATGAAACCAACCTGGCACAACTGATCGAAGCCACCCGCGGCATCACCCGCCGCTACCAGCAGGACGGCTACCTGTTGTCCTACGCGTACCTGCCCGACCAGCGCTTCGAAAACGGCCTGGTGCGCGTGGTGCTGGTGGAGGGCTACATCAAGGATTACAACGTGCAGGGCGACATAGGCTCGGTCTCGGCCTACGTCGACAAACTGGCGGCCAAGCTGCTGGCCGAGCGCCCGCTGACCCGCAAGACCTTCGAACGCTACACCACCTTGATGGGCCGCATTCCAGGTGTAACGCTGCAGGCGCAAGTACCGCCGCCTGGCACCACCGATGGCGGCACGCGCATGCAGATCCAGGCCTCGCGCAAACCCTTCACCAGCAGCATGAGCATGACGGACGACAGCCGTGGCGGCCTGCAAGCCCTGATCACCGGCACCAGCAATTCCCAGACATCCCTGGGCGAACAACTGAGCGTCAGCGGCCTGTTCCCGCCCGGCGAGGACAAGGAGCACTACTACCGCCTGGGCTACAGCCAGTACGTGAATGCCGAGGGCACTCAACTGGTGGTCAACGCCGAGCGCTACCGCGCCGACCCGCGCAGCAACGTGCAGCTGGACGGCGGTTTTGAACTCAAGCCACACCAGGAGGTTGACCGCTACTCCGTCGGCCTCAGCCATCCGCTGATTGCCTCCCCTACCGAGTCATTGACCCTGGGCACGCGACTCTATGCCGTGGACCAGACCACCCGTTATCAACTGGTGGGTTTCCCGCAACGTTTCGACCTGGAAACCAACCTGCGCGCCCTGGCGTTCGAAGGTGACTGGCGCAAATCCGACACGCGCCAACTGCGCATTCTCAGCGCCGGCCTGTACCAGGGCATCGACGGCCTGGGCGCCAGCACCCGGAGTGACTTCGAGGGTATAAAACCCGACATCGACTTCTTCCGCCTGCGCGTCTCGGGCGTACAGAGCGACAAGTTCTTCGACAACTGGCAAGGCGTGGCATCGGGGGCCTTCTACTGGAGCAACGACACCCTGCCCGACAGCGAACGCGCGACGTTCGGCGGGCAGAATTTCGGGCGTGGCTACCCGGATGACCAGGGCTCGGGCGACAAGGGCTGGGGCGTGGCGTATGAGGTCAACTACAGCTTCAACCGCAGCGGTGAATGGGTAAAAATCCTGCAGCCGTACGTGGTGCTCGACAAGGCCAAGACCTGGTTCAACGAACTGCCGGCCAAGGGCAACAACATGTCATCGGCAGCGGTGGGCCTGCGCTTCGGGGATAACAAGTACTACAACATCGCGCTGGAAGCGGCCAAGCCAATGTCGGATATCGCCCTGGACAGCTTCAATCGGCGGCCACGGTATACGCTGAGTTTCAGCTACCAACTCTGAACCCTGTGGGAGCGAGCTTGCTCGCGAAGAACGTCCAGCCAACGCGGGGAACCAGACTGCCCGCGTTATCGTTGACGTTTTTCGCGAGCAAGCCCGCTCCCACACAAGCTCACTCCTACATCAATCTGATTTTGGGGATGGGGAAGAGGTTGTTGAGGGTATCGATCAAGCGCACCAGGTAGATCGGCTTGCGGAACAGGTCCAGCACCTGCAGGCGCAGCATGTCACTGACATCATCCATCTCGGCGTGGCCGGACATGACGATCACCGGCAAGTGCTGGCGAGCGGTGTGTTCGCGCAGACGCTTGATCAAGGAAATACCACTTTCCTCGGGCATGCGCAGGTCGGTAATCACCAGTGCGATATCGGGGTGCAGGGTCAGCTCCTGCAAGGCAAAGGTGACCGAGGTCGCGGTAAAACAGACAAAGCCTTCATTCTCCAGCGACTCGGCCAGTTCAATAAGGGCGTCCTCTTCGTCATCCACCAAAAGGATTTGTTGCCGGGGAGCCGAAGAGGAGTTCATGTGGAAATGCCTGATACGCAATAGATCATTCAGCGGAACCTGCACGTTTTAGGCGAGTACCGGGGTCAGGTATGAATGCCGGCCTGTATCGAGTTGAAGACGCCGGTTATGGCCGTCCGGATAGGTGTAATAAAAGCAGCCAGCGCCACAGCGACCATCGCCGCAACCAGTGCGTATTCGATACCCGATGCGCCCTCTTTGGAATAGAAAAAAATCTGGACTTTGATGAAACCCATGCGAATAAGATCAAGGAACATAATGACTTCTCCTTTGCGCCCACGGCGCTGGTATCGCGGCATCACAAAAATGATTTCGGTGTGCCACTAGAGCATTGTCAACAAACCCCAGACCAACAACTGTAAGAACTGATTAATCACAAAGTATTAGTCGGCCGGCTGACGCCAAAAATCCCACTTTCGCAGAGGTTTCTGGAGATATTTTTCGCCCGGTAATGGCGTTTTGTCTTAGCTGAACTACCTTCAAATAGCGAAATAGTTAGAAGCTTGAAGCGATCCGGATACGCAAGCATTAGTGGGAACAGCAGTGGATGCAGCAGGAAAGGGAGAGCCTTCATGAACAGTCGGATTAGCTTGATCCTCGCCGGGCTGCTGTTGGTAGGTGCACTGATTGCAGGCTACTGGGGCCTGGTACTCAGCCGCCCTGCCCCTGTCGCACCGCCCGTGCCCCAAACACCTGAAGTCGTGCAACCCGTCGCCGAAGACCAGACCCGCCAACCGGTGGTGGTGCTGGCCCATGACGTTGCACCTTTTGTTGCGCTCACCGCCGCCGACCTGACCCTGGAAAAACTGCGCACGGTTCCCGCCGGCAGCCTCACCAGCCTCGACCAGGCCGTGGGCAAGATCCCGTGGCGGCCGCTGTCGGCCGGGACCTGGCTGACCGAGGAGAGCTTCAACTCCGGCGGCACCCTGGCGCGAATGATCCGCCCTAACGAACGCGCGCTTGCCGTCGCCGTGGATGAAGTGATCGGCGCCAGCGGGCAACTCTCCCCGGGGGACTATGTGGACGTCCTGCTCTTCCTGCGCCAGGAAGCCAGCAACCCGCAGCAGTCCGCACAAATCGTGGTGCCCGCCTTGCGCCTGCTGGGCGTCGGCGATCAACTGGGGCTGACCAACGACGGCACGCCCGGCTCCGTGCCACCGACCACCCCGGACGAAAAACTCAAGGCGCAGCAGAGTCGCGCCAGCGCGCGCACGGTACTCCTCGCCGTACCGGAGGAGCTCCTGAGCCGGCTGATGCTCGCAGCCCAGTCCGGCGTACTGCGCCTGGCTGTACGCAGTGCCGACGAACAACTGCTGAGCCAATACTGGGCCGGTGAAACGGAGTCCGCGACCCACCTGGAAAACACCCGGCGCGAGCTCTACCAGTTTAACCAGCTGGCCTTCAGCACAGCGCCCGTCAACGGCCTGAGTCCCGCCGGCAATGGTGCGCCAAGGCGTTCAGGCGTCGAAGTAATACGTGGCAATCAGGTTACCCAACAAACGCCCTGAAAGAGCTAAGGATGCCTTGAATGAGCAGTCGTTTCGTGTGGTCTTTTTCGCGAATTTTCTGGGCACTTCTCACCCTGAGCCTGCCTGTCGGCGTTGCACTGGCAGCACCCGGCAACTGCACGGGCCTGGGCCAGCTGCCGCCGGTGCTGGAGGTGGGTGAAGGCGCTCAACAGGCTATCCAGTCGCCGGTGCCGATTACGCGGCTGGCCATTGGCGATCCGAAAGTGGCCGATGTGCAGGTCAACGGCAACCAGGCGTTCCTGCTCACCGGCATCGCCTCGGGCACCACCAGCCTGATGGTCTGGACGGCCTGCTCCAGCAGCCCGCGCCAAAGCATGGTATTCGTCAAGGGCAAGGCCACGTCGGCCCTGACCAGCCTGGCCCTGTCGCCGTCCGATGACCCGACCCTGCCCAGCCAGGTGCAAACCGACATCCGCTTTGTGGAAGTGAGCCGCACCAAACTCAAGGAGGCCAGTACCTCGATCTTTGGCCGGGGCGGCAACTTTCTGTTCGGCGCCCCGAACAATGTTGCCAACGCGGCGGCCACAGGATTCCGTGGGCTCCCGGTGAACAACGACACCTTCAACATCGGCTTTGGCGGCGGCCGTGTCTCGGCCATGATCAACGCCCTGGAAAGCAGCGGCTTTGCCTACACCCTGGCCCGGCCGAGCCTGGTGGCGCTCAGTGGCCAAAGTGCGACCTTCCTCGCCGGTGGTGAAGTACCGATCCCGGTGCCCAGCAGCGGCAGCAACACCATCTCCATCGAATACAAAGAGTTCGGTATTCGCCTGACCCTGACCCCGACCGTCATCGACCATGGGCGGATTTCCCTGAAGGTCGCGCCAGAGGTCAGTGAGCTGGACTACACCAACGCGGTCAACATCCAGGGTATCTCCGTGCCGGCGCTGACCATCCGGCGCACCGACACCAGCATCTCCCTGGCCGACGGCGAAAGCTTTGTGATCAGCGGCCTGATCAGCACCAACAACACCTCCAGCGTCAGCAAATTCCCGGGCCTGGGTGACATCCCGATCCTCGGTGCATTCTTTCGCGACTCCAGCATCAATCGCCAGGAAAAAGAGCTGCTGATGATCGTCACCCCGCACCTCGTGCAGCCCTTGGCGGCCAACGCCCAACTGCCTTCGTTGCCAGGGGAAAAGCTGCGCAATTACGACCCTAACTGGTACCGCCTGTATTTCCTCGAAAACGGCAATTTCGACCGCCGCAGTGGACTGTCCGAATGAGTGAGAGCCTGAGCCAGACCTTTTTGGCAATTACCCGCAACACCACGGATCTGGAATGGCTTCAGGGCGCACTCGCGCCCCTGGGGCAAGTGGTCAGCGCCGGTGCCGGCAGCCTCGACGAACTGTTGGCACTGGTAGACGTGACGTTCGCCAACCTGGTCTTCATCGGCCTGGACCGGGAACACGTCACCACCCAGTGCGCCCTGATCGAAGGTGCCCTGGAAGCCAAGCCGATGCTTGCCATCGTGGCCTTGGGCGATGGCATGGACAACCAGCTTGTACTGAACGCGATGCGCGCCGGCGCACGGGATTTCGTGGCCTACGGCTCGCGCTCCAGTGAGGTTGCCGGCCTGGTTCGGCGCCTGAGCAAACGCTTGCCGGCGGTCACCCCGAATACCCATCTAGGCGGGCTGACCGTGCTCTACGGCACCCAAGGCAATGCCGACGGCGCGCTGATCGCCAGCCACCTGGCGCTGGTGGTGCAAAAAAGCGGGCAGCAAACGCTGTTGCTCGACCTGGGCCTGCCACTCGCTGACAGCCTCGCACTGCTGGGGCTGGAGAGTTCTTTTCATTTCGGCGACGCCCTGCGTCACTTGCGGCGCCTGGACTCAACCCTGATCAACAGCGCCTTCACCACCGCCGAAGCCGGTCTGCGCATCCTCGCCTACCACAACAACGACGAGCCCCTGGAACGGACCAGCGCGGCCGAGCTGTACATGTTGCTCAGCGCCCTGCGCCAGCACTTCCAGCACATCGTGGTGAACCTGACCGGCCAACCCGACAGCGAAGCCTTGCGCACCTTTGTCAGCCATTGCGACAAACTGCTGTGGTGCACCGACCAAAGCGTGCCGGACTGCCGCCGCAACCTGGCCGTACTCAACCTGTGGCGGGAAAAAGGCATGAAACTCGACCATGCCCGCCTGCTGGTAGACCGCTACCTAAAGGGGGCCGCCCCGGACTCGGAGGCACTGGGCAAGAGCTTCGGGCTGGAAGTAATCGCCGTCCTGCCCTGGAGCCCGGAAGTGCGCCTGAGTGCCAAGAACCAGGCCCAGACCCTGTTCGCCCTGGCCCCACGGGAAGCCCTGACACAGACGTTGCGCGGCTTGGGTGAGCGCCTGGCAAAACGCTCCGAGGGCCTGGAAAAACCCTCCACCAATTGGCTCAACCGCCTTCTGAGGACCAAATGAACGGCGAGAAGCTGTTTGGCGTCGCCCCGCGCGGCAACGTCGGCAACACTGATCACGACGGCCTGAAGCTGGTGCTGCATCGCTACATCATCGATGCCATCGAGGATTCGGGAAAAAATCTGCTGGAAGGCACACGCCAGTCCCTGGCGCAGTTTGTGATCGACAAGGTGGCCGAATACATCACACGTATGCACCTGGCGATTTCCCGCTATGAGATGGAGCGCCTGGCCGAAGAGATCGTCGATGAGCTGACCGGTTTCGGCCCGCTGGAAGTGCTGCTGCGCGACCCGACCGTCACCGAGATCCTGGTCAACGGCCCGCACCGGGTATTCGTCGAACGCGATGGCCTGCTGCAACAAAGTGACTTGCGCTTCATTGACGACCACCATGTCGAGCGGGTCATGCAGCGCATCCTCGCACCCCTGGGACGCCGGCTGGATGAGTCGTCGCCGATGGTCGATGCGCGCCTGCCCGATGGCAGCCGGGTCAATGCGATCATTCCGCCGATTGCCCTGGACGGGCCGTGCCTGTCGATTCGAAAGTTTCGCAAGGACATGCTTAAAAGCAGCGACCTGGTGGCCATGCAAACCATCGACCAGGCCATTTTCGATTTTTTCAAGGAAGCCGTCGGCAAGCGCTGCAACATCCTGATCAGCGGCGGTACCGGCACCGGTAAAACCACACTGCTGAACATTCTCAGCCAGTTGATCAACCCCCGCGAGCGCCTGGTCACCATCGAAGACGTGGCCGAGTTGCAACTGGGCCATCCCCACGTTGTGCGCCTGGAAACCCGCCCGCCCAATGCCGAGGGGCATGGGGAAGTGAAGGCCAGTGACTTGATCCGCAACGCCCTGCGGATGCGCCCCGACCGCATCATCCTCGGCGAGATCCGGGGCGTGGAGGTCATCGATGTGTTGACCGCCATGAACACCGGCCACGACGGTTCGATGAGTACCGTGCACGCCAACAACGCCCAGGACGCCTTGCTGCGCCTGGAAACCCTGGTGGGCCTGACCGGCCGGGTCGTCGCGGAAAAAACCCTGCGGCAAATGATCTGCGCGGCGCTGGATGTGGTGATCCAGCTGACGCGCCTGCCCGATGGCCGCCGCTGTGTCAGCGAAGTGGTGGAAGTGGTGGGCATCCGCGAGGACGTGTACGTCACCAACACCCTGTTTCGCCACGACAAGCGCACCGGCTTTGGCTTCCTGCGCGAAGCGGTCAACCCGGCCGGTGACAAGTTGCGTCACGAAGGTCACCTGCCGGTGTAGGAGGCAACCCGATGATCGGTCCGATTCTGCTCGCCCTACTCGCCGTAGCCCTTCTGGTGCTGGGGATAGGCCTGATGCGCAACGGTTTGCGCAAGGCCCAGACCGACCGGGTATTGGAACGCCTGGCCGAAGGGCAACCCCAGGCCATGAAAGACAACGCGGTGACCACCAGCCTGGAACGCACGTTTATCCGTGCAGGCCTCGGCCGGCCAACCGAGCGCCTCGGCCTGTGGCTGACCCTGTGGGCCTTTGGCGCCCTGCTGGGGGGGCTCGTGGGCCAGTGGATAGGCTTGTTTGTGATGGTGGCGGCACCGCCCTTGGCACTGCGCCTGTACATCGCCGTACGCTACCAGCGGCGGCTG
Source organism: Pseudomonas sp. F9001 (assembly GCF_013385435.1). Classification (NCBI taxonomy): domain Bacteria; kingdom Pseudomonadati; phylum Pseudomonadota; class Gammaproteobacteria; order Pseudomonadales; family Pseudomonadaceae; genus Pseudomonas; species Pseudomonas sp. F9001. The sequence goes on along the minus strand of NZ_JACAPX010000024.1, from coordinate 335,908 downwards.
CGCCGGATGATCGAACAACTCCCGCAATTGCTCGATCACGCCGTACGCAGCCTGAAATCCGGACGCACCCTGGCGGACGCCATCCTGAGCGGAATCGATGCCAGTGACGACCCGTTGAAAAAGTCCATGGGCCGTATCAAGCGCAATGTGCAATTGGGTGTCAGCCTGCCGGAGGCCGCTCATGACTATGCCGAGTTTTATGAACAGGATGAATTGCGCCTGTTTGCCCTGGGCCTCAAGGTCAACCACCGCTACGGCGGCAACGCCAGTGAGCTGCTGGAAAACCTGATCAAGATGATCCGCGAGCGCGACCAGGGCGCACGGCAATTACGCGCCATGACCGGTGAAACCCGGGTGACCGCGCTGGTGCTGGCGGTGCTCCCGGTGAGTGTCGCGGGCTACTTCCTGCTCGTTAATCCGACGTACCTGATGGCCATGTGGGATGACCACAGCGGCCAACGCCTGATGCTCGGTGCGTTCGCCTTGCAAGTCATCGGATGCGTGGCGCTGTGGCGCATGTTGCGGAGTATCTGAGATGGCGATACTGATCAGTGCCGTATTGTTTCTTGCCGCGTTATCACTGCTGCTGGCGAATATCCTGAGCAGTCGTCGTCAACAACGCGTGGTCGCCCAGCGGCTGCAGGGCGAGCCAAGCCGCAATGACAAAATGAGTGAGTGGTTGCACCAGTTGGGCAGCACCCGGATCGGCCAGCGCACCATCAGCCTCGATAACGAAACCCAAATCCTGCTCAACCGCATGGGCTGGAGAAAAACCAGCCAACGCTCGATGTTCGCCGCTTGCCAGATCGGTTCACCGATAGTTTTGCTGGGGCTGACCGCGATGACACTGGAGCTGTTCTTTCCCGGCACCGAGCATGAGTTTGTGATCTCCCTGCTGGGCCTGATCATCGGCTACCTGCTGCCCAAGCGAATACTGGTGGCACTCGCCAAAAGGCGCCAGGGGAAAATCTCCCGGGAAGTAGCGACCTTCATCCCCCTGGTGCGCATTCTGTTTGAGTCAGGCATGGCCGTGGAGCAGGCGCTCCGGGTCATGGCCTACGACGCGCAAAAGTTGCTGCCGGTACTGACCGCCGAACTGCGCCTGGTGCTGGCACGCGTCGATTCCGGGCTGGAGTTGGGGGAGGAATTGAACAAGGCCAGCCAGATGCTGGACGTCGATGAACTCAGCGACACGTGCCTGATCCTCCAGCAGCTTCTGCATCAGGGCGGCGGGGCGATGAAGTCGCTGCAATCGCTCAAGCAGTTGCTGGATGACCGGCGCCTGACCCGCCTGCAGGAATACATTTCCAAGATGTCCGCCAAAATGTCCGTGGTGATGATGCTGTTCCTGTTTCCCGCATTACTGATCGTATTGGCCGGCCCTGGCTTTATCGCCATCGCCAAAGCCTTCGTGCCTTGAGAGGACATGCAATGAAGACATTGATGGTCGCCTGCAGCCTGTTGTTGTTAAGTGGTTGCGCCAGTAACGGGCAACTGCCGTGGGCGGGTTTCAGCGCGCAGGGCAGTTGTGCCAAGCCCAACTCCAATCAGGAGTTATCGCTGAACCTGGCCGACGACATGGCCAACGAGGGCAAGCTGCACGCCAGCCTGGCCAACCTGCAAAACCTGCCGGACAACCTGCCCCAGGTGCGCCAGCGCCAGGCCAAGGTGTACCGCCTGCTGGGCCGCAGCGAAGCCGAACCGTTGTACCGCAGCCTGCTCGGCACCTGCATGGCTGCCGAAGGCGAGCACGGGCTCGGCCAGCTGGCAGCGGCCAGGGGAGACAACGGCCAGGCCATGGCGCACTTGCAACGCGCGGCCAGGATGTCGCCCACCGACGAGAAAATCCGCAACGACCTGGGCGTGGTGTACCTCAATCAACGGCGCGTGGAAGATGCACGCTTCGAATTCCTCACGGCCATGGAGCTCAAGCAGAGCGACCAACTGGCGGCGATCAATCTGGTGACGCTGATGATCTACCAGGACAACTGGGAACAAGCCGCACAAGTGGCCAGCCGCATGGGCCTGAGCCCGGAACAAGTGACGCAAGCCCAGGCCCGGGCGCAGCAACTCAAGGCGCCCGTCTCACCGACGACAGCGCCAAAAGATCAGGTCGCAACCGTAGGCGACGTGCTGCAAGCGCCGGTCAAATAGGTCTCTAAAGGGAGTACACACGATGAAATTCACACTGCTCGCCACGCTGCTGTTCGCCAGCCTGCCGCTGACGGTGCTGGCTATTGAGCCGGGGCCTTCTTCGCCACAGCAAAAACAGACCGAAGGCTGGCTGCAACTGCAGGTCAGTGGCGAACGCGCATCTCCCATCCGGCAGAAGGCCACGCCCGCTGAACGCGACCAGGCCATGCAACGCCTGCTGGACAGTTACAAACACCCTATTCCTGAGTACTACGACCAGAAACTGGGCGGCAACACCCCAGGCAGCAACAACTAATGCGCAGTGACGCGCTGGCGCGCCGCAGAATTGTTCGGCGATAACGCCAGCGCCAACTGGGTTCGGTTGTGCATATGGGTCAGGCGCAGCACTTGGGACACGTAGAGTTTCACGGTGTTTTCAGTGATGCCCAGTTCACAGGCAATCTGGTAGTTGGTCTGGCCCTTGCCTACCAGCCTTGCGACATCCAGTTGACGGGGCGACAACTGATTGAAGATCGCCGGTATTTCAACCCGGTCAGTGTCGCTGACTTCACCCTCGGCTTCAGTCGACAGGCCGGATTGCGGACTACTGCGCACCTTGTCGAGGTCATGATAAAGGTCATCGATGGACGCCGAGAGAAACTGCAGCTTCTGGTTCAGGTGCCCCAGGTCGAGATCTTTCTGCCGGTCCTGCAGCGCGACCACCTGGCGTTGCAACCCTTCGAGCAGCTCGCCCAAATTGATCGGCTTCTGGTAGTAATCGGCAATCCCGGCGCGCAAGGCCTTGATCACGTCCTGCTTGTCTGCACGCCCGGTCAGCATGATGGCCTCAAAGGCCCGTTGCTTGCCGGCCAGGTGTTGCAGGGCCTGGACCAGTTCGATGCCATCCATCTCGGGCATATGCAGATCGCACAGCACCAGGCCGATCTCGGCATCGTCGCGAAAACGCTCGATGGCTTCCTGGCTGGATGCGCAAGGGACGCAACGGTAACCGTTGCTTTCAAGAAATTCGCAAAGCTCTTCCACGATCAAAGGCTGATCGTCCACCACGAGCACTTTCACTTGAGAGGTAAGCTTGTTCACGCGCTACTCCATGCCTGGCAAGCAAAAGGACCGATGTATCCATTCCGACCATTTTTCCTATACAACCTACCCATAAACGTAGACGTACTTTCCTACTATGTACATAGCGATACCCTACGTGGCGACTAATGGGATCCAAAACCAGGACAGGCAAAAACCGATCAGTAAAAACGGCACGAACGGCTGCCTGGCCGAATGTGCCGGATCAAGGTACTGCAAGGTATTCCTAAGCCCTTGATTCATCAGCGGCCACACCCTGGGCGCCAGCAACAGCCAGGCTGCGCTCGCGAGGCCGGCGCCGATAAAAGTGCCCAGTACGTAGAGGTAGTCGGTTGCCAGCCCCAATGCCGCGATCAGCTTCACGTCACCGGCGCCCAGGCGGCCCAGCGCGTACCCCGGCAGGGTGAACAACAACGCCAGGACAAAGGCCACGCCGCCCTCGACAGCCGGTGCACCGAGCCAGGTCGTACCGCTCCAGAACAGGTAACCCAACGCCAGCAAGGCTGCGCCGAGGGTCAAACGGTTGGAGACCTGACGTAGACGGATATCTTGCACAGCGCACAGCGCGAGCCAAACGACCAGGACGAGGCTTTGAATCACGTAAAAAAAATCCCTTTTTGCTGAATGATTCTATGCTGATATCAGGTAGTAGTAGTCAGGGTAGACGAGTCATGAAAAAAGGCCTCGCTAAAAAGCAAAAAGGTGCCGCCGCGCTGGAGTTCGCGATGGTCTTCATGATTTTTTTTGCCATTTTTTATGGCCTGGTCAGCTACAGCTTGCCGTTATTGCTGATGCAGTCCTTTACCCAGGCCGCCGCCGAAGGCGTAAGACGTAGCGTCGCGCTGGACCCCGCCACGCCTGGCTACGTCACGGCACTGCCGCTGCAGGCCGTCAGTGCGGCGCAGGCACAACTGGCGTGGATCCCCTCCCAGTTCAAATTCCTTCCCGGGTACGTGACGGCCGTCTACAACTCGTCAGGCGTGTTGACGGTGTACATCAATTACCCGACGTCCAGCCTCCAAAGTGTGCTGCCGTTCCTGGTACTGCCAGGCATCGGTACCGTCCCCGCCCTGCCTCCCATGCTGTCTGCCCAGTCGAGCATGCAGTTTTGACCTCAGGCGATAAACTCTTCGGCCGCCTGCTCGGACGTGGCAACCAGCTGCCTGCTGACGCACCGGCAGCGATCCCGGCAACCGCCGCGCTGTTGTTCTACCTGGACGCCCAGGGCCGCGTAATGGATGTCCATGGCCCGCTTCGCCATCGACTCGAACACCCCGCTGCGCAACAGCAACAGGCACCCTCGCTGCTCGACTACCTCACTGCGGCGAGCCGCCTGGTGATCGAGGGCACGCCCAGCGACTGGCAGGGGCAAAGCCTGGACCTGGAGCTCAAGGGGCTCGCCGGGCAAACCCTGCATACCCGTGGCTGGGTCCAACCCGAAGGCAAGGGCTGGCTCCTGCAATTGCTGGACATTGGCGACCTGATTGCCCATCGCCAACTCACCCAGGTGCGCGAACACAATCAACGGGTGAGCGACCAGATCAGCGAGCAACTGCGGGTCTGCAGCCTGGTGCGCCTGCCCGAAGTACTGCAAGACACTCTGCAGGCTATTTCCCAGCACTGGCACATCCCCTGCGTCGCCATCGCCTTGCTGGATGAGCAGGGCCAGGCGTGGTGCATCGAGGGCTGTTACACCGCCCACGATGCGCCGGTACTCTGGAGCAACGGCCAAGCCCTGGGCTCCAGCCTCGACAGCCTGGGCGGCACGGCGCCAGTGAGCCTGGAGGTAAACCGTGGCCACAGCGAACACCCACGCCTGCAAGGCCTGTTTGGCAATACTGATGGTTTTCTGGTGCCCTACCGCGACGGCCTGGGCGTGGGCGCATGGCTGCTGTGCGGGGTGTATCACCGCCAGGAACACACCAGCGACCGTGACTGGTTGCAACTGACCGCCGCCCTCGCGGCACCGCTGCTCGGCCGCCTGCGCGAACTGCGCCATCAACAGCAACTGGAACGCCTCGACGCGCTGCAAGGATTGCTCGGCACCGGCTGGTGGGAGCTGTCCCCACACACTGAAGACCTCGAACTCGCCCCACCGCTGCTGCACACCCTGAGCCAAGGCGAGGCGATCACACAGCTGTCGCTACCCATGTGGCTCAAGCTGATTCACCCTGCCGACCGGGAAGAACTCGCCAGCCGCCTGCAAGACCTGAAGACCCTGGGCAAACCGCTGTCCACCAGTGTGCGCCTGCAACGTGCCGACGCGGCGCTTAACCCCATCTGGTATCGCGTGCAGGGGCAAGCGTTGGGCTCGGGTGAGCATCGCCGCCTGGTGGGCTTCATGCTCGACATCAGCGACATAAAAAACCAGGAGCAACAGGCCGCCGCCGCCCACGCACGCCTGGATAACCTGATCGCCAGTTCCCCGGCTGTGATCTATGTGCAGCGCTACGTCGAGGGCACGCTGCAACCGGTGTTCTTCAGCGACAGTTTGCTGCCGCTGCTTGGCCGCACCCTGGCCGACTTCACTCCGGCGACGCTGAACCAGTGGATCCACCCCGAAGACCGCGACCTCTACTTCGACCGTACCCGCCAACTGCTGCGCGAAGGCAGCGTGCGCAGTCGCTACCGGGTGCTCGACACACAGGGCAATTACCACTGGCTGCTGGATGAAGCCCGGCTGCTGCGCGACGACCTCGGGTTGCCCGTGGAAGCCGTGGGCCTGTGGCTGGATGTGACCGAGACGACCCTGGCGGCGCAACGGGTCAAGGAAAGCGAGGAGCGCTATCGAATCCTCGTGGAAGACTCCCCGGCCATGATCTGCCGCTACCTTCCGGACCTGACCCTGACCTTCGGCAACACGCCCCTGGCCAACTACATGGAATGCCTGCCTGGACAGCTGCCGGGCATGAACCTCAGCCAATGGTTGTCGGACGAACAACACGAGGCGTTTGTACTGCGCATCCGCCAGCTCACCCCGGAATTCCCGGTGAGCACCGCCGAAATCAGCCTGCAACTGCCGGGGCGCACACATGCCTGGTGGGTGTGGTCGGACCGGGGCGTGTTCGACGAACAGGGCCAATTGCAGGAAGTGCAGGCCGTGGGCCGCGACAACACCGAAGTGCGCCGCTCCCAGCAGCAACTGACCCAAAGCGCCAAAATGGCCACCCTCGGCGAAATGGCCACCGGCCTGGCCCATGAGATCAACCAGCCGTTGAATGTGATGCGCATGGCCATCGTCAACGTGCTCAAGCGCTTGAGCAACGGCGATGCACAGATCGACTACCTGACGGAAAAACTCCAGCGTATCGACTCCCAGGTCCAGCGCGCAGCCCGCGTGGTAGACCACATGCGGGTGTTCGGCCGCCGTTCGGAAGTCGAACAGCAGCCCTTCAACCCGGCGCAGGCGGTGGAAGGCACTCTGTCGCTGCTCAGTGAAGGCATGCGCGGCAAAGGCGTGGACCTGCGCGTGGCACAGCTAGACGTGACGGTGCAGGTCAAAGGCTATGTCGACCAGCTGGAGCAGGTGCTGATCAACCTGATGGTCAACGCCCGCGATGCTCTGCTGAGCAAACGCGAACACGACCGCGACCTGCAACCGTGGATCTCGGTGCAGATCGAGCAGGACAGCCGCCACGTACGCATCTGGGTCGAGGACAACGGCGGCGGGATTGACCCGCGGCTGCTGGAGCGGATTTTCGAGCCGTTCTTCACCACCAAGCCGATTGGCGTGGGCACCGGCCTCGGGTTGTCAGTGAGCTACGGCATTGTCGAGAACATGGGCGGCCGGTTGAGCGTCGCCAACAGCGAGCATGGGGCGAAGTTCTGTGTGGAGCTGCCGGTGGTTGAAGCCTAATTCACCAGGGCCGCTTGCCCATGCGGCCGGCAACTGAGGTTGGCGCCCACTTCCACCGCGTTCAGGTTAACCCCAAGGTTCGACAACAGGCTGTTCACCACCGGGTCCAGAATAGGGCTGAGCACTCCGCCAATCACGGTGCCCAAGGTGCTGTTGAGCCCGTTTAGCACTGTGCCCGCCGTCGTCAATAACCCTCCCAGCAGATTGAACCCCGTTGGCTTGTAGACCTGGAACTGGATACCGCTCAACGCGTTACTGATCGCGCTGAGAAGGCTGGCTGTCGATGAGGCGTAGTACTGCGGCGGCAGGTTGATTTCCGGCGGTTGGAGGTACGTGTGGGGGGGCAAGGCACTTGTCGCAGCGCCCACCGGACTGTTGACGCTCAAGCCCAGGCCGCCCCCGTAAAACGCTTTGCGGGTGGACGGATCACAAGTGGTAGGCCCCAGGCCCAGCAAGGGTTTGAAACAGGTAATGGATCCGATATCCACCACCGGCACTGGAGGAATCGGATTAAGGGTGGTGTTGCTGTTAAACGCGTTGATCAGTTGCGGGCTCTGGCCAATTTGCACGGTAACGATCGAGGCATTGGTCTGGGTGGTCAGGGTCTTGGTAGCGTCGCTGACGCAGGTAAACCCGGTGACATAGCTTTCAGCCGTGCCCAGTTGAAGGACCACATCTATCCTGGCGGCCGGCGGGTTTGAGGATGACGACAGCACCTGCAAATTCGTCATCTGGCAATAACCACCCAGTACACACAGCACCGAACTGATGGTTCCTCCCAGGTTCAAGCTCAACAAGTTGTTCAAAACGTCCGAAAGCGGCCCGACCAAGCCGTTCAGGGCGGCCTGCACCGCGGGAGAATCCAGCGGTGGCAACCCTAACGTCAGGCCGACGCTGATCTGAGCCGTTTTTACGTAAATGCGGGTTGCTGAAGTTTTATCCACGGCAAACCGCGGATCGCCAATAGCGGACAACTGCGGTGGCTGAATCACCTTGACCTGAACACCTGCATTCACCAGGCCCGGAATATTCACCGGGATGGTCGCCACCACCCCGTTCTTGGTATTGGCCAATTGCACAAAGGCTTCGGCCAGCTGGAACACATTCAGGCTGGTATTCAGCCCCGCCGACACCGCCCCCGTTTGCAGCTGCAGCAGGCTGCCCAGGGTGACATCAAGGTTGCCGATTATCGCGTTGATACTGGTAAGACCGCTGACCGCCACGCTGGCTGTATTGCCTCCGGCACTGAGCACCGTAATGGCTGCGTCGACCAGCTGACTGATCTTGACCGTCTTGGTCAGCAGTTGATCGTAGGCTCCGGCCGTGACGCCCACGTTCAACGCCAACTGGTTGAGGTAGCTGAGCAAGTTGATGTTGGTGTCTACCAGGCCCTGCCAGCCTGCCACGCTCAGGTTCAGTGAGCCGCCCAAGAGTTGGCCGAACAACAGGTTCAGTGCTGCTGATTTGCTCGAGTCCACGGTGACCAGGGTCGATTTGATCGTCAGTTGCGCCTGAGGCGGCAGGATCTTCGGCGCCGCCACCGCGACGGCAGACAACTGGGTGTTGAAGTTGTAGCCGCTACCGCTGAACAACGCCCAGACACCCCCGGCAACGCTGGTCATGATCGGGCGCGAGGCAGTCACCTGGATGGCATCGGTCTTGGTCGCGTCTGCGGAGAACACCCGCTGGTTGGTGGCGCCGGTGGTCAGCACGCCGCATTTCACTATCAGGGCGTTTGCTGGCGGGATGACATAACCGTTGCGCACTGCGCTGGCACGGGCATAGGTGGGCGCGGTATTGGTGGCGGGCAGGCAATCCCCCTTACGCTGCACTGCCTCCAGTGCCGCCATATCGGCAATCCCCTGCAACTGGCGTTTTTCCAGGTACAAACGGCTGCTATCAACCACCAGCAACATGAATACCAGCACCATGCCCAGGGTCAAGACCGCCACCAAGCCAACCGCACCGCGCTGCCTTGCAGGCCCGGCGTGGTGACCGGAACGAAGTCGAAGAGACATCGAGCACTCCTTTGCCGGCACACTGCCGAGCGCTTACTCTCCTGTGTTGCTTGGGAGTGTAGTCAAGAGCGGCGGGGGCTGCAGGCCAGTCGCCATAGAACGGCGACTGGCGGAGGGCTGATCAGGCGATCAATGCGGCGGGTAGTTGGAAAGCACCTTGGTCACCGTGGCACGAATAGCGGCACTGCGGTCTTGGGGTTCAGGCGAGCTGGCGAGGATCTGCTCATCGCTGCCACGCCACACCAGCTTGCCGTCCTTGCCGTCGAGCAAGTCAATCTGGATGGTCGCGACCTTGTAGGTGATGTTGCGGGTTTCGTTATACATCGGCGCGCCCCAGTAACCATTCCACGGGCCGCCCCAGGCGCCGCCGTAATTGGTGGTGACTTGTTGCTGGCGGTCTTCGACGATCAGGTAGGTCTGTACATTCAGGTCAGCCTTGGTGCCCGGCGCGGCAGGACGCAGGCCACGCTGGTCGAGCTGCTCGCCCACGGCCTGGCGGATGCGCTGTTCGGTGAGGTCACTCTTGATCCGTGGGTCATCCGGGCGGTATTGCAGCGCGGGCTCTTTCCAGCTCCAGCTGCGGTAGGCGCCAAAGTCCCGGCTGGCGTCGAAATCATGGTTGACCTGGCTGGTCTGGCAACCGCCCAGCAACACAACAACAGCAAGTGCAGCAATACGACGAAGCATGGTTTTTCTCCAAAAGACAATCCGGGCCTGAGATGAGAATAGCTGCTAACTGGGCGGGTAGGCAGTCATTGCCTTTTGCATCGCCTCACGCAGCGAGTCGGCGCGCTCGCTGAGGCTGCCCTGGCTCGTGGTTTCGGCGCTGGTGCTCCATACCGGCTGGCGGGTGCGCGCGTCGAACAGGCTGATGCGCGCCACGGCCACCGTCACTTCATAAGTGCGTACCACCGGCACACTGTTGTACATGCCGTAGCCGTTGCCGTAGCGGTTATAACCGCCGTAACCGTAGCCATAGTCGTCCTGGACCTGGCGCAGGCGTTTTTCCAGGCGCACGTCGGCGCTTACCAGCAGGTCGGGGGCGCGGTTGTCATGCAAGGGGCGCAGGCCGCGCTGGTCGAGGGCGCCGCTGACCGCCTCGGCAATCTGCGCCGAATCCGCCCAGGCCGAGCCTGCCGGCAGCTGGTTGTTGAGCCAGGCCCAACTGCGGTACGCGCCGTAGTCGCGCACCGGCGCCGGGTAGGCGCTGGCATCAAAGGTGTTGGCCGCCTGGGCAGGCGCCGGCGGCATCGGGGCAGACGCCGCCACATACGGGTTGGGGCTTTGGCAACCCGCCAGGCCCAGGCCCAGCAGGATCAGTCCAAGACAGCGCTTCATTTCGACCTCCGCAGACTGGGCCGCTTAAACCGGACGGCAGATCCAGTGCAAATAACGCCCAAGTCCGGCAAAGCTTGGGTGACGACGGTGTGCGAGCTCCATCTCCAACAAATCCTGCAACTCGGCGCGGGCCTGGAATTCCACCGGCATATAGTCGTGGAACACCCGCACGCCACTTTCGGTTTCGACCTGCCACAGGCCCTCTAGTTGCGTCGCCAACTCCCGTGGGTCCAGGGGTTGTTGCGGCGTGAGGCTCTGCTTTTCGCCGGCCATATCGTTCTTGCGCATTTTGCGGAAGTGGCCTTTGAGCAGGTTGCGGTAAATCAAGGCATCGCGGTTATAGAAGGCCAGGGACAGCCAGCCACCGGGCGCGGTCAACTGGTGCAGCACCGGCAGGATCGCATGGGGTTCGGCCAGCCACTCCAGCACGGCGTGGCACAGCACCAGGTCATAGGGTTCGGTGAGCTGGCCCAGCAGGTCTTGCCAGGGGGCTTGAATGAACGTGGCTGTCTGCCCGGCTTCGGCGAAACGCTGGCGGGCGCCTTCGAGCATCGGCTCGGCGGGTTCGGCCAGGGTTACATCGTGGCCGCGCTCGGCCAGCCACAGCGACATATGGCCCAGCCCCGCGCCGATATCCAGTACCCGCAGCGGGCGGTCCGGCAGCGCTTCAATCAGGTCGGCCTGCAGCACGGCCAGGCGAATCGCGCCCTTGGCACCGCCATAGATCTTCTCGGCGAAACGGGTGGCCAACTGGTCGAAATGACGGTCGCTCATTTGGCAAACCGCCGTTCGCTGTCGGCCAGCTTGGCCTGTACCACCAGATCCATGTCCAACCCCAACTCACTGCACAACAGCAGCAGGTACAGCACGATGTCACCGACTTCCTGGCCGGCATGGGCGAGTTTGTCGGCGGGCAACTGGCGCGACTGGTCTTCGCTCAACCACTGGAATATCTCCACCAGCTCGGCCATTTCAACGCTGGCGGCCATGGCCAGGTTCTTGGGGCTGTGGAACTGCTTCCAGTCGTTGGTATCGCGGATGCGGTGCAGGCGTTCGGTGAGGTGATCGAGGTTCATGGGGGGCTCCTGAAGGTGTATAGCTTCGGGCGCAAGCCGCGCGAAGGCAAGTGAATCCCTGCGGCCCGTAAACCTCTATGCTAGAAGGGAACTAGCTTGGGCCAATAACGAACAAAGGCTCAGGTTCGGCAGCTACGCCCACCGTCTTATCAGGACACACACATGCAAACAGACTTTTTCGGATGGCTGGGTCTCAAGATCGGCCAGATCATCCACTTTATCGTCGAGTTGTTCAGCGGGCTGTTCAATACCCTGTCCCACGCGGGCGGCGACTTTGTCGACGGGCTGTCCAGATCCTTGGGGATGGACACCTCGATCATCAGCATCCTCATGCTGATTATCGGCTTGATGCTGTTGTACTCGGCGGTGCGCGCGTTTATGCGGGCTTCGATCATCATGGGGATTATCTGGTTGATGCTCGGGCTGTGGGTGCTCAGTTGGGTGGTGCATTAATAAAGGGCCAGCAGGGTAAATCCCTTTAATTTGAGGGACGTTTCCGAGACAATCTTTCGGCCTTGTGCCTGTTGGGATGGGTGGCTAGTCTTCGGCCCTTCACTGCATATCAGTGATCGGGTTTAGTCGCCCGGAATTAGTGAGCGCAAGTTGTCGCCATGCTTCATGGCGGCTGTGCGCAGGGCACCTTCGGGTGCGCCGGGTTCCACTAGCCGGTCGACTAACCTGCGTACAGCCGCCACCCTCGTTTAGTCGCGCGGGTGTCAGCTCCTTACCTTCTAGTGGAGTTACACCATGCATAAGCTCGTCCCCGATCCACCCAGCGACCTCCTCAACGACCGCGCCGCCTTCAATCGCGCCCTCGAACATTACCTGCCATCCCAAGGCTTCCACACCATCAACGAAGACCTGAGCTTCGAAGATTCCCTGCTCTACACCGCCAGCTTGCTCAGCAGCGCCTCGGCGACTGCGCTTGATTGCGGCGAACTGCTGGAAAGCCCGCAGCGCGCGAAGATCCTGGCGGTTTGGCATCTGCTGGAAATTGCCAAGACCACCGTCGACCGCTCCATCGAATGCCTGCACCCGCGCAAAACCTGACACTACGCGGTCAAAAATGTGGGAGCGGGCTTGCTCGCGAAAGCGGTGGATCAGCCAATACATCCGGCGACTGACACACCGCTTTCGCGAGCAAGCCCGCTCCCACATTGGCCCTGCGGCGCAGCTAATGGACAGTTACACTACCGCTCCCCAAAGGAGCCCGCATGACTTCCCTGCTAACCGACTGGCGCGACCGCCCCACCCACCGCCGCGTGTGGGCCCTCGCCGCGCCGATGATTTTGTCGAACATCTCCGTGCCGCTGGTAGCGCTGGTGGACAGCATGGTCATCGGCCACCTGCCCCACGCCCACCAACTCGGCGCCGTGGCCGTTGGCGCCAGCCTGTACACCTTCCTCGCCTGGGCCATGGGTTTCCTGCGCATGGGCTCCACCGGCTTTGCCGCCCAGGCCGCCGGGCGTGGTGATGGCGCGGCGCTGCGGCAGATTCTGTTGCAAGGACTGCTGCTGGCGCTGGGCCTGGCGATGTTGCTGGGCAGTATCGGCATTCCGTTAAGCGGCCTGGTGCTGGACTGGATGCAGCCCTCGCCCGAACTTAACCAGCTGACCCGCGAATTCTTCCACACCCGCCTCTTCGGCCTGCCCGCAGCGCTGGCCAGCTATGCGCTGGTGGGCTGGTTCCTTGGCACCCAGAACGCCCGCGCGCCGCTGGCGATTTTGCTGACCACCAACCTCGTGAACATCGCGCTCAACCTGTGGTTCGTGCTGGGTCTGGATTGGGGTGTGGTCGGCTCGGCCCGCGCCTCGGTGATCGCCGAATGGACCGGCGCCCTCCTCGGCCTGGCCCTCACCCAAAAAGCCCTGCGCGCCTACCCTGGCCATATCGCCTGGGCGGCACTCAAGCTGTGGCAAAGCTGGCGCCCGCTGCTGGCGGTGAACCGCGATATCTTCATCCGCAGCCTGGCCCTGCAATCGGTGTTTTTCATGATCACCGTGCAAGGCGCTCGCTTGGGGGATGCCACGGTGGCGGCGAATGCGCTGCTGCTCAATGGTCTGTTGCTGACGGCCCACGCCCTGGACGGACTGGCCCACGCCGTGGAAGCCTTGTGCGGCCACGCCATCGGCGCCCACGACCGCCAGGCCTTGCGCCGCTCGCTGGTGGTGGCCTGTGGTTGGTCGTTGCTGGCGAGTATCGGCTTCGCGATCCTGTTCGCCGTGTTCGGCCACCTGTTTATCGCCATGCAAACCGATATTCCGAGCGTGCGCGAAACCGCCGACATCTACCTGCCCTACCTCGCCGTACTGCCGTTGATCGCCGTGTGGAGCTACCTGCTGGACGGCCTGTTCATCGGCGCCACCCGCGCCCGGGAAATGCGCAACGGCATGCTGCTGACGGTGGTGATTGTGCTGCCCTTCGCCTGGGCCTTGCAGGGCCTTGGCAACCACGGGTTGTGGATAACCTTCCTGCTGTTCATGGCCCTGCGCAGCCTGACGCTGTGGGCAATTGCCTGGCGCCTGAACAAACAGGACCGCTGGCTCACTGACCCGGCGTGAACGTGATAAAAGCCGTGACCCGGTCCAATACGGGCGCCAGCCAGCGCAGCGGCCGGGACATCGACGCCACCAATGTGGCGTGGCTGGTCCTGGTGAAGTAGAACTCCTCCACCGGCACACCCGCCGCTCGCAGCTTTTTCGCCAACCCGCCGGTGTTGCGCTTGGGGTTGACCAGGTTGTCGTCCACCGAAGCAATCAACAGGCTGGGGGGTGCGCTTTGGCTCACGTGGTTGATGGGTTGGGAATCGGGCGGCGAGTCCGGGTAGAAGAACACCGGGCGCACCTCGCGGTTTTCAATCGGCAGGAAATCATACGGCCCGGCGAGGCCGATCCATCCCTTGAAGACTGACGGCGACAGGCCAACCCCGGCCAGCCACTGCGGGTCCAGCGCCAGCATTGCGGCGTTGTACGCACCGGAACTGTGGCCCATCACATACAGCTTGCGGGGATCGCCGCCGTATTCGGCACTGTGCTGATACGCCCACGCGACTGCTTGGGCGCCGTCCTGCAAAAACAGTGGGTAGCGCACTTGCGGGTAAAGCCGGTAATCGGCGATCACCACCACGATGCCGCGCGAGGCCAGGGCTTCGCCGACGAAACCGTAGTCATCCTTGGAGCCGCTGTTCCAGCTGCCGCCATAGAAAAACACCACGACGGGCGCGTCGGGCAAGGCGGTGACGGGGCGGTAGATATCGAGTTTCTGGCGGGGGTCATCGCCGTAGGCGAGGGAGGAGGTTTTGGTGAAGGTGCTGGTGGGGGTGAGTGCGTTGAGCACTTTGATCGGGGAGCAGGCTGCGAGCAGCGTCGCGATGGCCAGGGTGAACACTTGCAGGAGCTTTTTCGACATTATTCAGGCCCTATAAAAACTGCAGGACTTGCGGCGATCCAAATGTGGGAGCGGGCTTGCTCGCGAAGGCGGTGTATCAGTCTGCACATGTATCGACTGACACACCGCCTTCGCGAGCAAGCCCGCTCCCACACTGGATCTCTGTCACATTGAGATCTTTGTCAGCCTGGAAGCGGTGTGCTTACGAGGACAGGTACGACGAACGCGTCAAACCAAGACGCAACGCATCCAGGAACTGAGTCCGCTCCGCCGCCGTGATCTTCGCGCTGGCGCACTTGTCACGGTAGTGAGTCATCAACTCCTCCGGCGACAAGTGCACGTAGCGCAGCATGTCTTCGATGGTGTCGTGGGTCTCGATCCCGGCGCTGTACACCGACCCGTCGTCACGCTGGTAGATGTTCACCGAGTCGGTGTCACCGAACAGGTTGTGCATGTCGCCGAGAATTTCCTGGTAGGCACCCACCAGGAAGATCCCCAGCAGGTAGTCCTCGCCTTCTTTCACAGCGTGCACCGGCAAGCTGGTCTCGATGCTTTGCTCATCCACGTACTGCTTGATCTTGCCGTCGGAGTCGCAGGTCAAATCCTGCAGCACCGCACGGCGCAGCGGCTCTTCGTCGAGGCGATGCAGCGGCAATATCGGCAGCACCTGCCCGATGGCCCAGGTGTCCGGCAGGCTCTGGAATACCGAGAAGTTGCAGATGTATTTGTCGGCCAGCTTGTCGTTGAGTTCGTCCAGCACCTGGCGGTGGGAACGCTGACGGGCTTTCAGCGAGTCGTGCAGGCGGCGGCAGACGGCGAAGTAGCATTGTTCAGCCAAGGCCTTCTCGGCCAGGGTGATCTTGCCGTCGGCGTACTGGGTTGCCACGTCGCTCATGTAGTGAGTGGCGCGCCAGTAGGTTTCGGTGACCATTTCAATGTCGGTCGGGCCCAGCAGGTCCACCAGCCATTGCACGGTTTCCGGCAGGCTTTCCTTGTTTTCGATCAGCGGCACGTCGTCGTTGTGCTTCTCGACGTCAGTGACTTGCACCACCAGCATGGCGTGGTGGGCGGTCAGGGACCGGCCGCTCTCGGAGAAGATGTTCGGGTGCGGCAGGCTCTGCGCGTCGCAGAATTCCTTGAGCATGCCCACGACCACGCCGGCGTAGTCGTCCATGTCGTAGTTGATCGAGCTGGCGTTACGCGAGTGGGTACCGTCGTAGTCCACGCCCAGGCCGCCGCCCACGTCGATGTGGTCCACCGGCAGGCCGAGGTTGCGCAGTTCGCCGTAGTAACGAATGGCTTCCTTGAACCCGTGCTGGTAGTCGGCCAGGTTGGCGATCTGCGAACCCATGTGGAAGTGCAGCAGGCGGATGCCCTGGTCCAGGCCCGCCGCGCGGAAGCGCTCGACCACCGACAACAATTGCGCCGCCGACAGACCGAATTTGGATTTCTCGCCGCCGGTGTCCGCCCACTTGCTCGACGCCAGGGACGACAGGCGCACCCGCAGGCCCACCTGAGGCTTGACCTTGAGGTTGGCGGCTTCTTCGATCACCAGGCCGACTTCGGATTCTTTCTCGATCACGATGAACACGTTGTGGCCCAGCTTCTGGCCCATCAGCGCGAGGCGGATGAACTCACGGTCCTTGTAACCGTTGCAGACGATGGTGCCGCCTTTCGGCGCCAGGGCCAGCACGGCCAGCAGCTCGGGCTTGGAGCCGGCTTCCAGGCCAATGGACACGTCCTGGGTGGCGATGATGTTCTCGATCACCGCTTCCTGCTGGTTCACCTTGATCGGGTACAGCGCGGTGTATTTGCTCTGGTATTCCAGGCGCTCGATATTGGAGTCGAACGCGCCGGTCAGCTGGCGCACGCGGTCTTGCAGGATGTCGGGGAAGCGCACCAGCAACGGCAGGGACAGGCCGCTTTTGCGCAGCTCGTCGACTTGCTCGTACAGGTCCACAGGCGTGCTGTTCGGGCCGTTCGGACGGACTTCAACGCGACCGGCATCATTGATCGCGAAATACCCGGCCCCCCAATGGCGAATCCCGTAAACACTGCGGCTGTCCGCAACTGTCCATTGGCTGCCATCGTCTTTGCGTGTGCGTCGTACGGACATCGAAGTCCCCTATAAATGAAGTCGAAGTGCACCGGCCTGATCAGAGGCTGGCGCAGTCTAAAGAATGAAAATGACGATTTGCCTGTGAGAGGGGTAGACCCCACTTGCAGGACAGAGTTTAGACACCGGTCAGGAACAGGCTCTGTGAAAACCATGGAGACGACAGTTCGCGTTCAGCCAGCGGGCTATCGGGGTGGTTTTCACAGAGGCTGCTAGCCGCCGGATTTCTTCGCCTTGTAACCCAGCTTGATCAGCTCGGCCAACAGCAACTCGACGTGGTCACCCTGGATCTCGATCACGCCGTCTTTCAGGGCGCCACCGGTGCCACAGCGCTTTTTCAGCGTGGTGGCCAGTTCCTTCAAGGCTTCTTCGGCCAGGGGCACGCCAGTGATGGTGGTCACTGTCTTGCCGCCACGGCCCTTGCTCTCGCGACGAACGCGGGCAATACCATCGCCTTCGGGAATCAGGGTTGTTTTGCAGGTACAAGCGTCCACGGGCTGGCGACAGTCCGGGCAGTGTCGACCTGCGTCGGTGGAAAATACCAGGCCACCAAGGGCGGCGAAGGATGCGGCTTTTTTGGCCACCGGCAATCCTCTTGGGAGGACAAAGACTGATCGATGGGGTCATCGACCGCGAAGCCCCACTCAGGCAGGGGCAGCGCTACTGAACCGCCGATGTTCAAACCACTGTAGGAGCGAGCTTGCTCGCGAAGGTCGTCAACGATAACGCGGGCCTTCAGACAGCACGCGTCGTGCTTACGTTTTTCGCGAGCAAGCTCGCTCCTACAGGGTGGAACAACAGCGGTTCAGCCTGAAAAGTCGCGCAGTGTAACGGCAAAAACGCCCCTTGCTAAGAGCCAAATGGCGCCAATTTATGCAACTTTAGCGACGCAGGGCCAAATAACGACGCAACCCTTCCTGGGCATCCGGGCAATAGGGCTTTTGCTCGGCCTCCTGAAGCACCGTCGCCAGGGGCAGAAAGCGCGCTTCCATGACTTCTTCCGGCTGGATTCGCAGCGGCCCGTCCCACACGGCCGAGAACGAGGTGCACCAGAGCCGGCTGTCGCCGTCTTCGAAGTAGAAGTGATCGTGGGCGGTCAGTTCGACGCCGCTGACGCCCAACTCTTCTTCCAGCTCACGGGCCGCCGATTCGGCATAGGACTCGTGGGCCGCCACCATTCCGCCCGCCGCCGTGTCCCAGAAACCCGGGTACATGGCTTTGCTCAGGGTGCGCCGGTGCACACACAGCTCACCGGCCGAGTTGAACAGGAAAATAAAAGTGCAGCGCCCGATCAGCCCGCGCCGGCGCAGATCGGAACGTACGAGGCTGCCGAGCAGGTTGTCCTGCTCGTCGACCCAGGCAATCAGTTCGGCGTCGGAGGCGGCGCGGTGCGCTGCCTCCCTGGTGGAAGCGTCCATCATCAACCCTGGTTCAGGAGCTGACGCAGGTCGATCACTGCAGCGTTGGCCCGGGAAATATAGTTGGCCATGACCAGCGAATGGTTGGCCAGGATGCCAAAGCCACTGCCGTTGAGAATCATCGGGCTCCATACCGGCTCTTGCGAAGCTTCCAGCTCACGAATGATCTGGCGCACGCTGACGGTGGCGTTCTTCTTGGCCAGCACATCGGCGAAGTCGACTTCAATGGCGCGCAGCAGGTGCGACAGGGCCCAGGCCTGGCCGCGGGCTTCGTAGAACACGTTGTCGATCTGCATCCACGGGGTTTCCACCACTTCTTCGTCGACCTGCGGCACTTCACCCGGCGCCAGCGCTTCGGTTTTCAGCGCGGTGTTGAGCTTGACCCGGCCCACACTGGCCGACAGCCGTTGCGACAGCGAGCCCAGACGGGTCGCCACATCACCCAGCCAGTTGTTGAGGTTGTCGGCACGTGCATAGAACAGAGCGCCTTTTTGATTCGGGTCGGACAAGCGCGCTTCGTAGCGGCTCAGGGAATTGATGCCTTCCTGGTATTCCGACTCGCTGGACGGCAGCACCCAGCTCTTGTTGTCGAAGTTGAAGCGCGGTTCGGCCTTGGCCAGGTCTGCGTCTTCCGCCGACTGCGACTGGGAGCGGGCGAAGTCCTTGCGCAGGGCACGGGTCAGGTCACGCACCTGCACCAGTACGCCGTACTCCCAGCTCGGCATGTTGTCCATCCACAGGCCCGGCGGGAAACGGTCGTTGGAAATGTAGCCACCCGGCTTGTTCAGCAGGGTGCCCACCACCGTCTTGAGGGTTTCGACGGTGGTAAAGCCCACCACCATCTGCTTGCCATCCTTCTCGGCGGCAATTTGCGCATTCTGCTGGACCGGGAACAACGCAGGCTCTTCGCTCCAGTACCAACCCAGGGCACCGGTGACCAACAGGTACAACGCAACCAGCGAGAGCAACGCACGGCTCATCAGCAGGTTACGGAAATAGCTGCGAGGGGCCGACTTGGTTTCAGGGGCCGGGCCCTTTGCACTGCCTGCGCGGTTTTTCCAGTCCAGCATGGCGATATCCTTTCAATCACTTGAGTTCAATAGCTACGACCACAACCCTGCCCCATCGTGCCGAGCAGTGCGGCGCTTTTAGCCAGGGTGGCGCGAGTACGCGGTTCGACTATAAAGGATGCACGCTGTTTACGCCCGCGCGACTGCATGGTCGATAAATGAATCTCTGCGACCTTGCAGTTAATTGACGTATGACACTCGTGCAACGGAAAAGAGGTGCTAGCATAGAGCCATCAGTTCGACCTCAGCATGCAGCCTAACTAGTAGTCAGGATATGACCGAGCCAGAAGACCCCAGCCGTGAGCGTCTCAAGCACCATTTTGCCCAGCGGGTAATTCATCAGGCACGTCAAATTCTTGAGATCTGGCAGCGCCTGCAACGCAGCGAATGGTCGAACACTGACTTGTCCGAGCTCAGTGAGGCCAACCTGCGCCTGCTGCGCTTTGCCGAGCGCTTCGAGCAGCCGGAACACGGCCAGCTGGCGCACCAGATCGGCGCTTCACTCAAGGCGGTGGATGACAACCGCGGCCGCCTGAGCAGCCACCTGATCACCGAACTCAACCGTTTGATGCAGCGCCTGTCGCGCACCGGGCTGCGCCAGGGCGACCAGCTGGAACAAACCCTGCTGCCGCCGATGCGCAAGCCGATCTACGTGATGCTGGCCGATCACGACCGCGCCGACCGCCTGGCCAAGCAGCTGGAATTTTTCGGCTTGAGCGCCCAGTCCCTCGACAGCGTGGCGGCGTTTCGCTCATCCATGGCCGAGCGCTTGCCGGCGGCCATTGTGATGGATGTGGATTTCTGCGGCGCCGGCCTCGGCCTGAAGCTCGCCGCCGAAGCCCAGGAAGGCCTGGAGCAAAAGCTGCCACTGCTGTTTTTCAGCCTGCACGAAACCGACACCCCCACCCGCCTGGCCGCCGTGCGCGCCGGCGGCCAGGAGTTCCTCACCGGCACCCTGGAGGCGTCGAGCCTGCTGGAAAAAATCGAAGTGCTGACCTGCGTCGCCCAGTACGAACCTTATAAAGTGCTGATCATCGACGACTCGCGGGCCCAGGCGATGCACACCGAGCGCCTGCTCAACAGCGCCGGCATCGTCACCCGAACCCTGATCGAACCGATCCAGGCCATGGCCGAGCTGGCGGACTTCCAGCCCGACCTGATCATCCTCGACATGTATATGCCGGCCTGCACCGGTACCGAGCTGGCCAAGGTGATCCGTCACAATGACCGCTACGTCAGCGTGCCGATCATCTACCTCTCGGCCGAAGACGACCTGGACAAGCAACTGGACGCCATGAGCGAAGGCGGCGACGACTTCCTCACCAAGCCGATCAAGCCCCGGCACCTGATCACCACCGTACGCAACCGCGCCGCGCGGGCACGCAACCTCAAGGCGCGGATGGTGCGCGACAGCCTCACCGGGCTGTACAACCACACCCACATCCTGCAACTGCTCGAAGACTGCAGCTTCCGCGCGCGCCGCGAGAGCAAGCCGCTGAGTTTTGCGATGCTCGACATCGACCACTTCAAGCGGGTCAACGACAGCCACGGCCACCCCATGGGCGACCGGGTGATCAAGAGCCTCGCGCTGTTTCTCAAGCAGCGCCTGCGCAAGACCGACTATATAGGCCGTTACGGCGGCGAAGAATTTGCCATCGTGATGCCCGACACCGACCTCGACAGGGCTTGCCAAGTACTTGACGAGATTCGCGGGCGCTTTGCCGAGATTCACTATCCCGCCCAGCCCCAGGATTTGTGGTGCACGTTCAGTGCCGGCGTGGTGGAGCTCTGCGACGGCTCCGACAGCCTGATGATGGCGGCCCAGGCCGACGAGGCGCTGTACCGCGCCAAGGATGCCGGGCGTAACCGGGTGATGTCGGCGCGTGCATCAAAGCAAAGTGCCACCTTTTCACCGGAATCCACCGAATCCGTCATAACTCTGTAATGGAAACGCAATAACTTCAGGCACTTACTTCTGCTGTCGGTTGAAACCACGCATGCGCCTGAAGCTGCTGACGAATCTGAACACCCTCCTTCTGGTCGCCGTTTGCCTGGCCCTGGGCGCTACGCTCTGGTGGTCGCAACGTGCCCTGGAACGGCCTTACCTGCTGATGGAGCGCTACCTTGGCCTGTCGCAGACGTTCCAGAACCAGGCCGCGCGCAATATCGACGATTACCTCGCCAGCGGCGACGCCCTGCGCCTGAGCGGCGCCAGCCAGAGCCTGGAAAACCTGTTACAGCAGCTGGATGAGTTACCCGCAGAGCTGGCGCAAAACCTGCGTCCCAGCCTTGCCGACCTGGACACCTTCGGCAAGACCGACCTGCTGGCCGCCGGTAAGCTGGCCGGCGACCCGCAAGCCCTGTTGCTGCAAGCCGAACGCGAACTCGGTGCCAACCTGGAGCAACTGAACCAGTACGCCAGCGGCGTCAGTACGCCCGAGGCGGCGCGCTATCTGCCGCCGTTGCTCGCTGCGTCCCAGCACCTGGCGAAACTCTCCCTGGCCCGGGACAAGCTGGTGAGCAGCGGGCGCAGCGAACTGGCCGACGATGTGGAGCGCGAAGTCAGTAATATCCGCAGCCAGGCTGACGTGCTGGGGCAGCTGCCATTACTGGGGGTGACCGCCAGCAGCGAGTCCAGTACCGACGATTTCTCGGCCATGATGGGCCTGGAAAACACTGAAAAAACCGTGGCCCAGGACACCGGCGTCGACCTCAAGCGCGAACTCAACAGCCTGCTGACCCGCTACCCCGCCGAGCTGAAACGCACCCGCGAACAAATCCAGCAACGCACCGAACTGGCCACCGCCACCCACTTGAAAATCAACGCCGTGCAGCAAGCCATCGCCGGGCTGGAGCCTGTGGTGCGCGCCCAGCACGCGCAGATCCAGAGCGAAGTGCGGCTGATGCAAGGCGTGATGATCGGCCTGATTCTGCTGATCGCCCTCTTGATCGACACCTTGCAGCGGCGCCTGGCGCGGGTACTGACCAACCTGGCGCCGGCTTTGTCCACCTGGGCCGAAGGTGACTTCAGCCAACACATTGCCCTGGGCAAGACCAACCGCGAACTGCACGATATCGAAGAGTCCCTGAACCGCCTGCGCGCCTACCTGGTGGACCTGGTGGGCACCATCAGAGGCAACGCCGAGCAAGTGGCCGGCAGCAGCAGCGCGCTGGCGGAGTTGAGCAGCGGCATGCACGACGGGGCCGAGCGCCAGGCCGGTGATACCGCGCAGATTCGCGATTCCCTGGGCGAACTGGAAGCGACTATCCAGCAGGTTGCCGGAGACGCCAGCCAGGCTGCCGAGGCCAGCCGCAGCGCGGGCCAGGCCGTCGAGCAGGGCCAACGGGTGATCGGCCTGAGCCTGACCGGGTTGCACGCATTGGTCGGCGAAGTGCAGATAAATGCGCAGATGATCGAGAAACTCGCCGAAGAGTCCGCGACCATCGGCGGCGTACTCACGGTGATTCGCTCGATTGCCGACCAGACCAACCTGCTGGCGCTGAACGCCGCCATCGAAGCCGCCCGGGCCGGTGAAGCCGGGCGCGGGTTCGCCGTGGTGGCCGATGAGGTGCGCTCCCTGGCCCAGCGCACCGCCGGCGCCACCGCCGAAATCCAGCACCTGATCGCCGGCCTGCAAACCGCCGCCCGGCAATCGGTGGAAGGCATGCGTGCCCAGGTCGAACACGCCGAGGCCACTGCCGAACAAGCCCAGGCGGCTGACGGCGCGCTGGATGAAATCGTCGGGGCGATCCAGACCATTTCCGACACCGCCGTGCGGATCGCCGATGTGACGGCCCAGCAAAGTGGCGCCGTGAGTGAAATCCGCGATAACAGCGAGCGGATTCACCAGCTGGGCGAGGACAACTTGCTGCGAATTGGCCAGGGACGCCGCCAGGGCGAGCACTTATTGGTACTTGGCGGGCAACTCAACACCGCCGTGCAGGCATTCCGCGTCTGACCGGCTCTCCCGTCTTGTGAAGATCAAAATGTGGGAGCGGGCTTGCTCGCGAAGGCGGCGCACCCGTCAACGCATGTGGCGGCTGAACCACCGCCATCGCAGGCAAGCCAGCTCCCACACTGACCGGATTCAGCCTTGCGGTCACATATTTTGCGCAATCCTCGCTAATCGTGCTGCCTACTGCATAGAACTGGACAGTCACAAAGCCTTTGCGGCATAGTCGCCGGGTTCTACCGTGCCCACATCAATAACAAGGAACAGCCGATGGCGACCTTACTGGTTCTTCACGGACCCAACCTGAACCTGCTCGGCACCCGCGAACCGGGCGTCTACGGGGCAGTGACCCTCGAACAGATCAACCTCGATCTGGAACGACGGGCACGTGATGCCGGCCACCATTTGCTCTACCTGCAAAGCAATGCCGAGTACGAACTGATTGATCGCATCCATGCCGCGCGCAGCGAAGGCGTGGACTTTATCCTGATCAATCCCGCCGCTTTTACGCACACAAGCGTTGCATTACGTGACGCGCTGCTGGCGGTGAGCATCCCATTCATCGAAGTGCATTTATCGAACGTGCACAAACGCGAACCTTTCCGCCATCACTCTTACTTCTCCGACGTTGCGGTAGGAGTGATCTGCGGCCTTGGCGCCAGCGGTTACCGACTGGCCCTGGAGGCCGCCCTGGAACAGCTTGAAGACACGGCCAAGCGCCCCTGACCGACCCTTTGGGAGTTGATGATTCATGGATATCCGTAAAGTTAAGAAACTGATCGAACTGCTGGAAGAATCCGGTATCGACGAGCTGGAGATCAAGGAAGGCGAGGAATCCGTACGGATCAGCCGTCACAGCAAGACCCCGGCCCAACAGTTCTACGCACCACAGATGCAAGCGCCGGCTCCGGCCGCTGCACCCGTGGCGGCTGCTCCGGTCGCGGCGGCTGCCGAAGCCCCTGCGGCTCCAAAACTGAACGGTTTCGTGGTCAAGTCGCCAATGGTCGGTACCTTCTACCGCACCCCGGCACCGACCTCGCCAGCCTTCGTTGAAGTCGGCGCAACCGTGAAAGTGGGCGACACCATCTGCATCGTTGAAGCGATGAAGATGATGAACCACATCACGGCTGAAAAAGCCGGCGTCATCGAATCCATCCTGGTAGAAAACGGTCAGCCGGTTGAGTACGACCAGCCGCTGTTCACCATCGTTTGAACCGCGGAGCGCCTTCGATGTTGAAACCTGCGAAGAAACTGCAAAAAGTCCTGATCGCCAACCGCGGCGAGATCGCGCTGCGTATCCTGCGCGCCTGTAAGGAAGAGGGCATCAAGACCGTCGCTGTTTACTCGACGGCCGATACCGAATTGATGCACGTGAAACTGGCGGACGAAAGCATCTGCATCGGCCCGCCACTGGCCACGAACTCGTACCTGAAAGTCTCGAACATCATCGCCGCCGCTGAAGTGACCGGCGCTGATGGCATCCACCCCGGCTACGGCTTCCTCGCGGAAAACGCCGATTTCGCCGAACAGGTGGAGAAATCCGGGTTTGCCTTCATCGGCCCGAAAGCCGAAACCATTCGCCTGATGGGCGACAAGGTATCGGCCAAGGACGCCATGATCGCGGCCGGCGTACCTACCGTTCCAGGTTCCGACGGCCCACTGCCTGAAGACGAGGCAACCGCCCTGCGCATTGGTCGCGAAGTCGGTTACCCGGTGATCATCAAGGCCGCCGGTGGCGGTGGTGGTCGCGGCATGCGCGTGGTGCACAAGGAAGAAGAACTGATCGAAGCCGCCAAGCAGACTCGCTCGGAAGCTGCCGCCTGGTTCGGCAACCCGATGGTCTACCTGGAAAAGTACCTGACCAACCCACGTCACGTGGAAGTGCAGGTACTGTCCGACGGCCAGGGCCACGCCATCCATCTGGGCGACCGCGATTGCTCGCTGCAACGTCGTCACCAGAAGGTACTGGAAGAGGCGCCGGCACCGGGCCTGGACGAAACAGCTCGCCAGGAAGTACTGGCTCGCTGCGTCAAGGCGTGCATCGACATCAACTACCGTGGCGCGGGCACTTTCGAGTTCCTGTACGAGAACGGCCGTTTCTACTTCATCGAGATGAACACTCGTGTGCAGGTAGAGCATCCGGTTTCGGAGATGGTCACCGGTATCGACATCGTCAAGGAGATGCTGAGCATCGCCGCTGGCAACAAGCTGTCGTTTACCCAGGATGATGTGAAGATCCACGGCCACTCCCTGGAGTGCCGGATCAACGCCGAAGACCCGAAAACCTTTATCCCAAGCCCTGGCCTGGTCAAGCATTTCCACGCGCCCGGCGGCAACGGCGTACGTGTGGATTCGCACCTGTACAGCGGCTACAAGGTTCCGTCCAACTACGACTCGCTGATCGGCAAGCTGATCACCTGGGGCGCCACCCGCGACGAGGCCATGGCCCGTATGCGCAACGCCCTGGACGAAATCGTGGTAGACGGCATCAAGACCAACATCCCGCTGCATCGGGACCTGGTTCGCGATGAAGGCTTCTGCGAAGGTGGTGTGAACATTCACTACCTGGAACACAAGCTGGCTAATCAGTAAGCGAAGTGCTCCACCCAACAAAGCCGCCTTCGGGCGGTTTTGTTGTTTCTGCCCACCCGATTTTTCTGGATGGATACATTCCCCTTGTGGGAGCGGGCTTGCTCGCGAATGCGGTGTGCCAGTCAACACATCCATTACTGACACACCGCATTCGCGAGCAAGCCCGCTCCCACATTTTGTTCTGTGTACACCAGCAGTACAGTCGTCTTCTGCTGTTCGCTCGCGTAAACTTGCGCGTCTTTCGCAGCCCTACCCCGCTGCACACTCATTTTTTCAAAGGTGCCCGCCATGCCTTGGCTGCAAGTCCGTCTCGCCATCAGCCCAGAACAAGCCGAAACCTACGAAGACGCGTTCCTCGAAGTGGGCGCCGTGTCGGTGACCTTCATGGACGCCGAAGACCAGCCGATCTTCGAACCCGAGCTCAACACCACCCCGCTGTGGTCCCACACCCATCTGCTGGCCCTGTTCGAAGACGGCACCGATGCCGCCAGCGTCCTGGCCCATATGGAACTGCTCACCGGCGGCCCGCTGCCGGAACACCACAGCGAAATCATCGAAGACCAGGACTGGGAACGCAGTTGGATGGACAACTTCCAGCCAATGCGTTTTGGCCAGCGCCTGTGGATCGTGCCGAGCTGGCACGCCGCCCCCGAGCCTGACGCCGTGAACCTGCTGCTGGACCCGGGCCTGGCGTTCGGCACCGGCACCCACCCCACCACCGCACTGTGCCTGGAATGGCTCGATGGCCAGGACCTGAAAGACTGCAACGTGCTGGACTTCGGCTGCGGTTCGGGGATCCTGGCGATCGCCGCCCTGCTGCTGGGCGCCAAGGAAGCGGTCGGTACCGATATCGACGTGCAAGCCCTGGAAGCCTCCCGCGATAACGCCGGGCGCAATAACATCGCTGAAGAGAAATTCCCGCTGTACCTGCCGGAGCAATTGCCCCAGGTGCAGGCCGACGTGCTGGTGGCCAATATCCTCGCCGGGCCGCTGGTTTCCCTGGCGCCGCAGCTGTCGAGCCTGGTCAAGCCGGGCGGCCGCCTGGCGCTGTCGGGCATCCTCGCCGAACAGGGCGAAGACGTTGCCGCCGCCTACGCCCAGGATTTTGAGCTGGATCCGATCGCCAACCGCGATGGCTGGGTACGCATCAGTGGTCGTCGGCGCTAGAATGAGCGCCTGCATGAATCGGATGGCCGCATGACCGACAGTTTCGTCACCCAGTGCCCACACTGCCAAGCACGCTTTCGCGTCAACCACGCTCAATTGAGCGTGGCCCGTGGCGTGGTGCGCTGTGGGTCGTGCCTGCAAGTGTTCAATGCCGCTCGCCAACTGCTGGAGCAGCGCGCCAATGCGCCCGCGCCCCAGGCACCACCTGCGGCAGAGCCGCCGGCAGCCGTAGAACCGCCACCCCAAGCGCCGCGAGCCATCAGCCAGAAGCAATGGACCGCCGAAGAGCTGGACCTGGATAACCTGGACCTCGACGTAGAACTGGCCAAGCTGGAACGTCGCGAGATCCAGCACACCCAACCCGTGGGTGCCGACCGTCGCCAGCCCGGCGCCGATCGTCGGCAAAAGGAAGATGCCCTCAGCGCCAGCCGTGATACGGCCAAGGCCGAGGAAGAGCAATGGGCCTCCAGCCTGTTCAGCGAACCCCGGGATGAACGGGCCCAAGCCCCGCAAACGGCCGACGACGAACCGCAACCGGCCAAGGCAAGCCCAGGCAAACCCAAGCGCACCGAACCGTCGATGTCGTTTGAAGCGGTCGAGCCGGACGACGAACCACCGCTGCACACAAGCACCACCGATGACGAACTCGACCCACCGGTAACCGCCGTAGCGGACGAGCCGGAACCCGAACAACCGGAACGCCCGCAGCCCAAACGCAAGCGCCCTCGCCCCGAGGCCGGCGCCCACGACGACCTGCTTTCGGACCTGGAAGACGACCCGCTGCACCTGTATTCCCGGAAGCGCTCCTCCGGCTGGGGCCGCCGTTTGTTCTGGGGCTTGCTGGTGCTGCTGGCCGCCGCCGGCCTGGCGGGACAATACGTCGCCTACCAATTCGACGACCTGGCACGCCAGGACGCCTACCGCCCATGGTTCCAGGAACTGTGCCCGAAACTGGGCTGCACCGTGCCATCCCGCGTCGATATCGCCCACATCAAGAGCAGCAACCTGGTGGTGCGCAGCCACCCGGAGTTTGCCGGTGCCCTGGTGGTGGACGCGATCATCTATAACCGCGCGACATTCTCCCAACCGTTCCCGCTGCTGGAGCTACGCTTTGCCGACATGAACGGGAATATGATCGCCAGTCGTCGCTTCAAACCCGCCGAATACCTCAGCGGCGAGTTGGCAGGCGTGACCGAGATGCCCTCCCAGACGCCGATCCACATTGCCCTGGACATCCTCGACCCGGGCAACAAAGCGGTGAATTACAGCCTGAGCTTCCACTCCCCCGAGTGAAACGGCTGCCTGGCCGGTGCTTGACGGCAGATTATTGACTGCATCGCCTTTGACCAAACCTGCGGCGATAAGAAAATAACTGCTCAGATTTTATCCAATTCAGCCTTTATCCAGTCATCGAGAGCGGGTATCATGCCAACCCTTTTTCGAACTCTAATGATCCGGCCCCACAACAGGGAAGTCCTATGTCGGCGGTACGCATCGGCCCATACACATTGCACAACGGCTTGATCCTCGCCCCGATGGCGGGCGTCACCGACCAGCCCTTTCGTCAGCTTTGCAAGCGTTTGGGCGCAGGGCTTGTAGTCTCGGAAATGGTCACCAGCGACATGAGCCTGTGGAACACCCGCAAATCACGGATGCGCATGATCCACGAAGGTGATCCCGAGCCCCGCTCGGTACAGATCGCCGGCGGTGATGCGCAGATGCTGGCGGATGCGGCCCGGGCCAACGTGGAGTTGGGGGCGCAGATTATTGATATCAACATGGGTTGCCCGGCCAAGAAGGTCTGCAACAAGGCCGCAGGTTCTGCCCTGTTGAAGGATGAGCAGTTGGTGAGCGAGATCCTGCATGCCGTTGTCGCTGCAGTGGATGTGCCGGTCACCCTGAAGATCCGCACCGGTTGGGACCGGGACAACAAGAATGGCCTGACGGTGGCGAAGATCGCCGAGCAGGCGGGCATTACAGCGCTGGCGGTGCATGGCCGCACCCGCGCCGACCTTTACACCGGTGAAGCCGAGTACGACACCATTGCCGCGATCAAGCAGGCGGTGTCGATTCCCGTCTTTGCCAACGGCGACATCGACTCAGCCGAGAAAGCCCGGCGCGTGCTGCACGCGACCGGCGCCGATGGCCTGTTGATTGGCCGGGCTGCCCAGGGGCGGCCGTGGATTTTTCGTGAGATCGAGCATTTTCTGCGTACCGGCGAAACCTTGCCGGCACCGGAGCTGATCGAGGTGGAACGTATTCTGCTAGAGCATCTGGCCGCCCTGCACGCCTTCTACGGAGACGTGATGGGAGTACGCATTGCTCGCAAGCATGTGGGCTGGTATCTCGCAACCTTGCCGGGCGCCAGGGAGTTTCGCGCCCACTTCAATCGTTTGGATGATACGGAAGCACAGTGCGCCAACGTTCGTGAGTTCTTCTCCGAGCGTTACAAGAGCCTGGTGACAGGGGACGGAGAAGGGGTGGCCGCATGACGATGATGACCGAGACTTTAGTGAGTGGAACAACACCCGTGAGCGACAACGTCAATTTGAAACAGCACCTCAACACGCCGAGCGAAGAAGGCCAGACCCTTCGCGGGAGTGTCGAGAAGGCGCTGCACAATTATTTCGCCCACCTTGAGGGCGCTGCCGTCACGGACGTGTACAACCTGGTGCTCTCCGAAGTCGAAGCGCCGTTGCTCGAAAGCGTGATGAACTACGTCAAGGGCAACCAGACCAAGGCCAGTGAGCTGCTCGGTCTGAACCGTGGCACGCTGCGCAAGAAACTCAAGCAGTACGATTTGCTGTAAGCATTCAATCAAACCAGAAAGGCGCCCGCGTAAAAACGGACGCCTTTTTTGCTGACTCCTTTGCTTTTGATGGAAATTGAAATGACCGACCAGACTACCCGCCTGCCGATCCGCCGTGCCTTGATCAGTGTCTCCGACAAGACCGGGATCCTCGAATTTGCCCGGGAGCTGGAAGCCCTGGGCGTGGAGATTCTCTCCACCGGCGGGACCTTCAAACTGCTGCAGGACAACGGCGTGGCCGCAGTGGAAG
The DNA here is from genome assembly GCF_013385435.1 of Pseudomonas sp. F9001. NCBI lineage: Bacteria > Pseudomonadati > Pseudomonadota > Gammaproteobacteria > Pseudomonadales > Pseudomonadaceae > Pseudomonas > Pseudomonas sp. F9001. Next base: position 305,624 of record NZ_JACAPX010000024.1, on the reverse strand, counting down.
TGGCGGACTACACCGGTTTCGCAGAAATGATGGACGGTCGGGTCAAGACCCTGCACCCGAAAATCCACGGCGGGATCCTCGGTCGTCGCGGTATCGACGACGCCATCATGAGCGAGCACGGCATCAAGCCGATCGACCTGGTGGCCGTTAACCTGTACCCGTTCGAAGCCACCATCAACAAGCCAGGCTGCGACCTGCCGACCGCCATCGAAAACATCGATATCGGCGGCCCGACCATGGTTCGCTCGGCAGCCAAGAACCACAAAGACGTGGCCATCGTGGTGAACGCCAGCGACTACGCCAACGTACTGGAAAGCCTGAAAGCCGGCGGCCTGACCTACGCCCAGCGCTTCGACCTGATGCTCAAGGCCTTCGAACACACCGCTGCCTACGACGGCATGATCGCCAACTACATGGGCACCGTGAACCAGGCGGCTGAAACCCTGAGCACTGAAGGTCGCAGCCAGTTCCCGCGCACCTTCAACAGCCAGTTCATCAAGGCCCAGGAAATGCGCTACGGCGAGAACCCGCACCAGAGCGCGGCGTTCTACGTCGAGGCCAAGCCTGCTGAAGTCGGCATCGCCACCGCGACCCAACTGCAAGGCAAAGAGCTGTCGTACAACAACGTGGCCGACACCGACGCCGCGCTGGAATGTGTGAAGAGCTTCGTCAAGCCAGCCTGCGTGATCGTCAAGCACGCCAACCCGTGCGGCGTGGCCGTGAGCCCGGACGCTGAAGGCGGTATCCGCCAGGCCTACGAACTGGCCTACGCCACCGACACAGAGTCGGCCTTCGGCGGCATCATCGCCTTCAACCGTGAGCTGGACGCCGAGACCGCCAAGGCGATCGTCGAGCGTCAGTTCGTTGAAGTGATCATCGCGCCATCCGTCAGTGAAGAGGCTCGCGCCATCGTTGCCGCCAAGGCCAATGTGCGCCTGCTGGCGTGCGGCGAGTGGTCGGCCGAGCGTGCCGCTGCCTGGGACTACAAGCGCGTCAACGGCGGCTTGCTGGTACAGAGCCGCGACATCGGCATGATCGGCAGCGCCGATCTGAAAGTGGTGACCAAGCGCGCCCCGACCGAACAGGAAATCAACGACCTGATCTTCGCCTGGAAAGTCGCCAAGTACGTTAAATCCAACGCCATCGTCTACGCCAAGAACCGCCAGACCATCGGTGTCGGCGCGGGCCAGATGAGCCGCGTGAATTCGGCACGCATCGCTGCGATCAAGGCGGAACATGCCGGCTTGCAGGTGCAGGGTTCGGTGATGGCGTCCGACGCATTCTTCCCGTTCCGTGATGGCCTGGACAACGCCGCGAAAGCCGGTGTTACCGCCGTGATCCAACCGGGCGGCTCGATGCGTGACGCAGAAGTGATTGCAGCGGCTGATGAAGCCGGCATTGCCATGGTCTTCACCGGCATGCGCCACTTCCGTCACTGATTGCTCGTTCCCACGCTCTGCGTGGGAATGCAGCCCGGGACGCTCCGCGTCCCAAAGCGTGACGCAGAGCGTCACAAGAGGCATTCCCACGCAGAGCGTGGGAACGGTCAGAATTCAGCGTCATCCGAGGTTTTTGAAATGAATGTTTTGATCATTGGCAGCGGTGGCCGTGAACACGCCCTGGCCTGGAAAGTTGCCCAGGACCCACGTGTCCAGAAAGTTTTCGTCGCCCCCGGCAACGCCGGTACCGCCATTGAAGCCAAGTGCGAAAACGTCGCCATCGACGTGTTGGCCCTTGAGCAACTGGCGGACTTTGCCGAGAAAAACGTTTCCCTGACCATCGTCGGCCCGGAAGTGCCCTTGGTAGCTGGCGTTGTGGACCTGTTCCGCAGCCGTGGCCTGGACTGCTTCGGCCCAACCGCCGGCGCTGCCCAGCTGGAAGGTTCGAAAGCCTTCACCAAGGATTTCCTGGCGCGCCACAAGATCCCGACCGCCGACTACCAGAACTTCACCGAGATCGAGCCGGCCCTGGCCTACCTGCGTGAGGTCGGTGCACCGATCGTGATCAAGGCCGACGGCCTGGCCGCCGGTAAAGGCGTGATCGTCGCAATGACCCTGGCCGAAGCCGAAGACGCCGTGCGCGACATGCTCGCCGGCAACGCTTTCGGTGAAGCCGGTTCGCGCGTAGTGATCGAAGAATTCCTCGACGGCGAAGAAGCCAGCTTCATCGTGATGGTCGACGGCAAGAACGTACTGCCGATGGCCACCAGCCAGGACCACAAACGTGTGGGTGACGGCGACAGCGGCCCGAACACCGGCGGCATGGGCGCTTACTCCCCTGCTCCGGTAGTGACTGCCGAAGTGCACAAGCGCGTGATGGACCTGGTCATCTGGCCAACCGTGCGCGGCATGGCCGACGAAGGCAATGTGTACACCGGTTTCCTGTACGCCGGCTTGATGATCGACAAGGCCGGCAATCCGAAAGTCATCGAGTTCAACTGCCGCTTCGGCGACCCGGAAACCCAACCGGTGATGCTGCGCCTGCAATCGAGCCTGGTGCTGTTGGTTGAAGCTGCGCTGGCCCAGGCCCTGGACAAGGTCGAAGCCCAGTGGGACCCGCGCCCGAGCGTCGGCATCGTGCTGGCCGCCGGCGGCTACCCGGCCGACTACGCCAAGGGCGATGTGATTGAAGGTCTGGACGCGGCTGCTACGCTGGAAGGCAAGGTGTTCCACGCGGGCACCGCGCTCAAGGATGGCAAGGTCGTCACCGCCGGTGGTCGCGTACTGTGCGCAACCGCCATGGGCAGCAGCGTAGATGCCGCCCAGCAACAGGCTTACAAGCTGGCGGCGAAGATCGACTGGAAAGGCTGCTTCTACCGCACCGACATTGGCTACCGCGCCATTGCCCGTGAGCGTGGCGAAAGTCAGTAAACAGCTATCCGTTCGGTTAGGCAGGGGCCTCTGGCCCTTGCCCTACGCTTGTGGCCCCGCGCATAGTTATACCCATGCATCAACCTACGAAGGGATTTCGCCGTGCGCTGGCTCAGGATCGCCATAGGTTTCACTGTCAGTCTGCTGACCTTGCTCTGCTTGCTCCCGGCCCAGGCCGCCGCACAAGGCAGTGGCTGGGCAGTATTGCTTGATGAACAGGCCGATCTGCAACTGAGCGACATCCGCTCGCCCCGCTACATCAATCAATTCAGCCCCATCGAACTGGACCGGATTACCGCCGCGCAACCGGACGGTGCGTTGTGGGTACGCTTCAGGCTGCAACCCGGCAAACACGAGCAAGTGCTGCGGGTATTCGCCCCTGACCTGTCACACCTGAACCTGTATGTACTCGACGGCGACACCCTGGTGGAGCAGGAAGCTACCGGCACCCGCCAGCCCCAGGCCGAGCGCCCGCTGCCCAGCAGCGACTTCATGCTGCCGATGCCGCAAAGCCAGAAGCCGCTGGACGTGTACCTGCGCATGGTCTCGGAACACGAGCTGCGCCCCTACATCACCCTTGAGCCGGCCGTGCTGGCTGCGGCCAACCAGAACCAGACGCTGATCTACGGGCTGCTGTTCGGTTGCCTGGTGATGCTGATCCTGCACAACCTCACCCGCTACGCCTACCATCGCTCCCGCAGCAGCCTGTGGCTCGCCGCCTGCGAATTGCTGTTGCTGCTGAGCCTGGCGCTGCTGCTCAACGTGCTGGGCCCGTGGTTGCCGAACTGGCACGCGGTACAAACCCCCGGTGCCTACCTCGCCCTGCTGCTGACCGCGCCGTGCGGGCTGATGTTTGCCTACCGCTTCTTTGCGCCACTGGGCCCGCATCCGCTGAACAAGCTGTTGATGGCCGACATCCTGCTGATCGTCCTGACCGGCCTGTTGCTGCTGTTCGTCAACACCTTGCCCCTGAACATCATCACCTACGCCCTGGTGGCGCTGGCCGGCCTGAGCATGTTGTTCGTCTCGGCCTATCACTGGCAAAAGGGTTACCGCCCGGCGCGCCTGTTCATGCTGGCGATGGTGATCTTCAACATCGGCACGCTGATTATTCTCCCGGCCTTGCTGGGCCTGACGCTGGTGCCGCCACAAGGCTTGATCATCACCCTGCTCGGCTTTATCTGCCTCAGTGGCCTGTTGATGAGCCTGGCCCTGGGCGAACGCCAGCGCGCCATCACCGAAGACAACTTCAGCCTCAGCCGCGACCTGGCGGCCAGCAACGCCGAAATCGCCGCCAAGGCCGAATTCCTGGCGAAGATCAGCCACGAAATCCGCACCCCCATGAACGGCGTGCTGGGCATGACCGAACTGCTGCTGGGCACCCCGCTTTCAGTCAAGCAACGCGACTACGTGCAAACCATCCACAGCGCCGGCAACGAACTGCTCACCCTGATCAACGAGATTCTCGACATCTCCAAGCTGGAATCCGGGCAGATCGAATTGGACGATGTGCAGTTCGACCTCAACGCGCTGATCGAAGACTGCCTGAGTATTTTCCGCGCCAAGGCCGAGCAGCAGAACGTCGAGCTGATCAGCTTTATCCAGCCCCAGGTACCCCGGGTGATCAGCGGCGACCCGACGCGGCTGCGCCAGGCACTGTTGAGCCTGCTGGAAAATGCCCTGCAAAAAACCGATGAAGGCGAAGTACTGATCGTCGTCGCACTGGACGAGCGCAGCAGCAAACCGCGCCTGCGCATTGCCGTGCAAGACAGCGGCCTGCCGATGGAACCCGCCGAGCGCGACGCCCTGCTGCACAGCGAGTTGCACAGCAAGAACTTCCTCTCTGCCACCCGCCTGAGCGGCCATCTGGGCCTGGTCATTGCCCGCCAGCTGATCCTGTTGATGAACGGCGAATTCGGCATCAAGAGTGGCAGCCAGCAAGGCAGCACCCTGTGGCTGACCTTGCCGCTGGACCCGGAACGCCTGGAGCACCCGACCTCCGACCTAGACGGCCCGCTCAAGGGCGCGCGCGTGCTGGTGGTGGACGACAACGACACCTGCCGCAAAGTGCTGGTGCAGCAATGCACGGCCTGGGGCCTGAACGTGAGCGCCGTGCCTTCGGGCAAGGAAGCCCTGGCGCTGCTGCGCACCAAGGCGCACCTGCGGGACTATTTCGACGTGGTGCTGCTGGACCAGAACATGCCCGGCATGACCGGCATGCAACTGGCGGCGAAGATCAAGGAAGACCCGAGCCTGAACCACGACATCCTGCTGATCATGCTCACCGGCATCAGCAATGCGCCGAGCAAGATCATCGCGCGCAACTGCGGGATCAAGCGCATCCTCGCCAAACCCGTGGCCGGCTATACCCTCAAGACCACCCTTGCCGATGAGTTGACCCAGCGCAGCAAGGGCTCCGTGCAACCACGCCAGCCGGCGATCAGCGCGCCGGCCCCGGTGACCGTGCCGAGTGACTTCCGGATCCTGGTGGCGGAGGACAACAGCATCTCCACCAAGGTGATTCGCGGCATGCTCGGCAAGCTCAACCTGCAGCCCGACACCGCCAGCAACGGCGAAGAAGCCCTGCAGGCAATGAAGGCCCAGCGCTACGACCTGGTGTTGATGGACTGTGAAATGCCGATCCTCGACGGCTTCTCCGCGACCCAGCAACTGCGCGCGTGGGAGGTCAGCAACCAGCGGATTCGTACGCCAATCGTGGCACTCACCGCGCACATTCTTTCGGAACATAAAGAGCGTGCACGCCAGGCCGGGATGGACGGGCACATGGCCAAGCCGGTGGAGTTGTCGCAATTGCGCGAGCTGGTGGAGTACTGGGTGGCACAGCGGGCACAACGCCCCGAGCACGCCCCGACTTCCTGACACGCCCAACCTGTAGGAGCGAGCTTGCTCGCGAAGAACCTGAGAGCGCCGCGTTAAACCAGAAAGCCCGCGTTATCGTTAACGACCTTCGCGAGCAAGCTCGCTCCTACAGGGGATCAGTGCAGCCCGTTCGTCACAGGCCTGATAAACTCCCGCTCGCCCTCCTTCGCTGCGAGCTCCCACCATGCTCCACGTGCTATTCAGCGTTTACCTGAAGATGCTGGTGCTCTACAGCCCCTTCTTCGTGCTCTCCTGCTTTATCAGCCTGACTCGCGGTTACTCCAGCAAGGAGCGGCGGCGCCTGGCCTGGAAAGTGGCCCTCGCCACCCTGGTATCGAGCGTGTTGCTCTACCTGTTCGGCCGGGTGATTTTCAGTGTGTTCGGCATCACCGTCGACGCCTTCCGCATCGGCGCCGGCAGTGTGCTGTTCATCTCGGCCCTGGGCATGGCCCAGGGCAAGTCAGCGGTGCAGACCGACAACGTGCAGCAGGACGTGACCATCGTGCCGCTGACCATTCCCCTGACCGTCGGCCCCGGCACCATCGGTGCGCTGCTGGTGATGGGCGTCAGCCAGCCGCACTGGGACGACAAGATCACCGCGATCCTCAGTATCGCCCTGGCCAGCCTGACGGTGGGCGTGGTGCTGTACCTGTCCAACCGTATCGAACGCATCCTCGGCGACCAGGGCTTGCAGATTGTCAGCCGGTTGATGGGGCTGTTCGTGTGCGCCCTGGCCGCACAAATCATCTTCACCGGTGTACGCGGTTACCTGGTGCCGTAGATCAAATCCTGTAGTTGGCGATAGCCAGGCGGACCTTGTCCCCTGCGCTGTCCCGCAGCAGTTGAATCGTGTCTTCGTTGACCACCGAGCTGTTCAGCACCAGGCACGTGCGGCCACTGAAGGCCTCGACGGATGCACTGTCCCACTCCAGAAACGGTATGCCCAGTTGCTTGCTGACGCCGTGGTAGCTGTACGTCACCAGCACCATCGAAACTTCCCCGGCGATTTCCGAGCAGGACGCCAAGCCGAAATCGCCACCGTCACGCGTGGTGGTATTTCGCTTGAATAACTCAAATGAGGCCGGGAGCTGCTTCAAGGCTTCAACCGCCTCCGCCACCCGTTTGGGCAATACACTGATCAGCGGCCCCGACAGAAACGTCGAGGCCACGGTGGCCGCCATCAGGTTCAGCGCCGCCAGCTGTACCGACAGCCCCTTGCGAGAGGTGTACACCCGCTCGAAACTGCTCCTGACCGGCATCCAGCCGAGGCTGCTCATGACCTTGATGAATTCGTTGTACCAGGCCTCTGTGCCCCGGGCGACCCGCAGCACATCGCTGACGTAGCTGCTCGCCAGCAAATAGCTTTTGCGGGTGTACTCCTTGTTGAGGCTGGTCATGCCTTGCACAAACGACATGACGCTGTTGTTCACCACCGCCGCGTCCAGCTCATCATCCGCCTCGGGCTTCACCGGCGCGCTCAACCCCGACGCCAGGCCGGGCGCGCCCGGAAGCCGGTAGGCGGCAATCAGCTTCCTCCTTTTTGCGCTGTTGATCCGTTTGTTGTTTCGCTCCATAGCCATTTCTCCATAACCCCCAACATGGGGCTCAACGCCAACACTAGTCGACTTGCCGGGGATTTTGAGCTGCTGGAAATTGACCACGGGACGCGCCGCGACCCGCAGGAAAAATCACTGCAGGCGGCGCAGCTGAGTAAACGCTGGGGATGAGGCGGCGGCACACAAAAGCGCCGTGCTTTTCTTCAAGCCGTAGAGAAAGGTATGACTTGAGCCGATGCAAAAAAACCTCGGCAAGCAGACCTTTCCGGCATCAATGACTGACGTTTCAAGGCGGCCCCATGGCGGGGCCGCCGTTGTTTTCAGGAGGCGGGTTTCTCGCCGTACCAACGTGGCGTGTAGACCCACTCGCCACCACCTGCCCGCGCAAAGACGCAGGTGGTGGACGAACCGATCAGCACCATGGTGCGCATGTCCACCTGCTCCGGCGTCAGTTGCCCCAGGGTGGTGACTCGCAGGGTCTGGCCCGGGCGACCGATGTCACGGCCCAAGACCACCGGTGTTTCAGGCGTGCGGTGCTGCGCGACGATTTCCAGGGCGCGTCCCAACTGCCAGGGCCGCGCACGGGAAATCGGGTTATAGAACGCCAGCGCCAGGTCGGCCTGGGACGCCAGGTCCAGGCGCTTCTCGATGATCGACCAGGGTTTGAGGTTGTCCGACAGTGACATCACACAGAAGTCATGCCCCAGCGGTGCACCTGCCTGGGCCGCCGTGGCGAGGGATGCCGACACGCCCGGCAAAATCTCCAGGTCGACCTGATGCCAGGCCGGGTCGCTGGACTCGTGCAAGGCTTCGATCACCGCGGCGGCCATGGCGAATACACCCGGGTCACCCGAAGACACCACCACCACCGAACGCCCCTGCGCCGCCAGCTCAAAGGCATGACGCGCGCGCTGCATCTCTTCGCGATTGTCGGTGCAATGCTGGATCTGGTCCGCGCGGAACGGCCCGGCCATGCGCACATAGGTTTCGTAACCCAGCACGTCGGTGCAGCGGGCCAGCTCGGCTTTTACTGCCGGTACCATCAGTTCGGCAGCGCCGGGGCCCAAACCGATCACCGCGAGGCGGCCACGGGGACGACCGATCAGGGACAGGTCCAGAGGGACCTCGGCCACCGTGATCGCGATGTCCGCCTGAGGCGCCAGATCGGCGAAGCGCAATGGCACGCCCAGCTCCAGCGCCGCTTCGTGCAATGACGAATCGGCCATCTCCGTTTCAGCCGCCAGCAGGCAAGCCAGGGACTGCACGGCGAGCCCGGCATCCTGCAACGCCGCACGAATTCGCCCGGCCAGTTGCGGCCCCGGCTGGCAGGTAACCAGCACCGTCTTCGGATAAATCAGCAACTCATTGGCCGCAGGTGTGCGCTCGGCACTGCCGACGTGAATCGCCAGGCGCGCCTGTTGATCCTGGGGCAAGTTGGCCTGATCCAGCCACGGCGCCGCGCCTTCAATGCGTACTGATTCGCCAGCCAGCAAATCCGAGACAAAGCGTTTGCCCAGTTCCAGATCCCCCAGCTGATAACCATGGGGCGGGTTAAGCAGGCAAGTACCAAAACGCAGCTCGCCACTGGTGGTGATCGCGGCGGCAACGTCCAGGGCCGCGGCGATTTCCCGCGCCATCACGTTCACGCCACCCAGGCCACCGAGCAGCGGCACCACCGCGCTGCCGTCTTCGGCGACGGCCAGCACAGCAGGCTCGACGCCCTTCTCCAGCAACAGCGGCGCCAGGGTGCGGATCACAATCCCGGCGGCGCACAGGGCGATGATCGGCGTGCCCTGTTGATACAACTGGCGCACGCTGGCGCCGAATTCGTTATAGGCCTGATCTGCGCCCTCGACCCGCCCGGCCAGGCCGTGGATCAGTGCGTCGGGATACACCTGCTGGATAGCGCGGGCCGTGGCGAGGCTGCCCTGCCCCAGGATGACAATCGCGGGAGCCGTCATCAGCCTTGCCACCTTTCACCAGGAACGATGATCAACGAGAAATACGGCGAGGACGTCGGATCGACCTGATCCAGGGCGACGATTTTCTGATTGGCCATGGTCGCGCGCTCGACGTACAACGCCCGGCTCGCCAATCCCAATTCTTCCAGTACCTGACGCACCTTGGTGAAGTTGCGCCCCAGCTTCATGATCACCGCCGCGTCGGCATCCGCCAGGCGACGCTTGAGTTCGTCATGGGGCAGCACGCCGGAAAGCACCGACAGGCTCTGGTTGCGATACACCAACGGTGCGCCCAGTACAGAGGCGCCACCGAGCATCGAGCACACACCCGGGATCACCTGGGCTTCGTAGCGCTCGGCCAGGCGGTCGTGCAAATACATGTAGGAGCCGTAGAAGAACGGGTCGCCTTCACAGATCACCGCCACATCGCGCCCCGCGTCCAGGTGTGCCGCAACGTCGACACTGGCGGCGTCGTAGAAATCGCTGATCACTTGCTCGTAGGACAGCGGCGCCGGCAACACTTCAGTGGTCACCGGGTACACCAGCGGCATCAGGGTTTGCTGGGGCACCAAATGGTCTTCGATGATGCCGAAGGCGTTGCCCTTCTTGCCCTTGGCCACGAAGTACGCCACCACCGGCGATTCGCGCAGCAGGCGCAGGGCTTTGAGGGTAATCAGTTCCGGATCGCCGGGGCCTACGCCCAGGCCGATCAAACGTCCGCGTGCCGGCATCATTCGACCTCCGTGGCCAAGGCGTTGACCGCGGCGGCGGCCATCGCACTGCCGCCCAGGCGGCCCTGCATGATCACGAACGGTACGCCGCGGCTGTCTGCCGCCAGCATCGCCTTGGATTCGGCGGCGCCGACAAAACCCACCGGGAACCCGAGGATCAGTGCAGGTTTTGGCGCGCCGGCGTCGAGCATTTCCAGCAGGTAAAACAGCGCTGTCGGCGCATTGCCGATCACCACCACACTGCCTTCCAGGTGCGGGCGCCACAGCTCCAGGGCGGCGGCGGAACGGGTGTTGCCCAGCTCGCGGGCCAACGCCGGCACGCTGTCGTCGCGCAGGGTGCAGATCACCTGATTGTTGGCCGGCAGGCGCGTACGGGTCACGCCTTCGGAGACCATCCGCGCATCACACAGGATCGGCGCGCCAGCGGCCAGGGCTTCGCGCCCGGCCTTGCCGGCACCTTCGGAAAATTGCAGGCCGTCGATGGCGTCGACCATGCCGCAGGCATGAATCACCCGCACCGCGAGTTTTTCCAGGTCGGCAGGGATGCGATCAAGCCGGGCTTCTGCGCGAATGATCGCGAAGGAGTTGCGATAGATCTCCTGACCGTCGCGGATGTAATCAATCATCGGTGTTGCTCCGTGGGTGAGCGCGCAACAAGGCGCCCGCCGCTTCAATAGAAAGAGTGCGCGCGTGCAGGCGGCCGAAACCGGGCAGGCCTGCGTCGCGAAAATAGAGGTCGTAGTGGCCGGGGCTTACCGCCAGCAGGGTGACCGGCGCGGTGTGGGCGGCCGCGCAGGAACGCGGGCAGCCGGACAGGTGCACGCTGTGGCCGGGCGCTAGCGCGGCCAGTTGCACGGCGTCGGCCTTGGTGTCGGACAGGCCTTTGGCGCAACCGCCGGCGCCGGTGCAGGCGATCATCCGTGCGAGGGGTTGGTCCACCGAACACAAAAAGCCAAGCTGTTCGAGGCGTTCGGTGACAGCCGCCGCATCCTGGATATTGGGCAGCAGCAGGCCTTGCCATGGCGTGACACGCAAGGTGGCGTCGCCATGGTCGACGGCCAGCTGCGCAGCGCCCCTGAGCATCGCCGAATCCAGGCGGCCCAAGGGTGCGACGGCGGCGACGTAGACCTGGTTTTTTTGGCGCTGTGGATAACTTCCCAGGTGCAGCGGCGCGGGGTTGTAGTGCCTTGAAAAGCCATCAACCGGCTGCAATGGCATATTCAGCTGCCGCAAAAAGTTATCCACAGCGGTTTCAGCCAGCAGGTGGCGCATGCGGGTTTGATCAGGCCGGGCCAGTTCAAGGAACCGCTCCAGCACCGCCACCACCAGTGCATGCCCTTGCGCCAAAGGTACCGCCGCCAAGGGCGCATCCCGCGCCGGGCAGCCTGCCAGGCCGAATGCCAACAGCGTGTTGCCATTGGCATCGAAGGCTGACAGCCACAGGTCGTGATGATGCTCGAGCATCGCCAGGGCTTCACCGCCGTCCAGTTGCACGGCGAACTTGGCCGACAGCTCATGGAAACGCGGGTGGGTTTCCAGGGTGGTGAGGATCTGGTCGGCCAACGGTCGGGTATCGAACAGCATCTCGCGGTCAATGCCGGCACTGGGGCTCAGCATCAGGTTGCGCACATCATCACCGGCGGCACGCTTGGGCCCCAGGTCGGCGGCCAGCAAGGCGGCGATCAATGCATCCTGTTCGGCGCCGATCCCGCGAATCTGCAGGTTGGCGCGGTTGGTCGCCTCGATCACCCCGCCGGCATGGGCCTGGGCGGCGTCGGCCACGGCAAACGCCTGCTCGGCGCTAATGGAACCACCCGCCAGCTTGATCCGGCAAATCCCGCCGTCCAACGCCTGGACAATACGCAGCAACCCCGGACAGGCCGAGGGGCGCAAGGTATTGGACGGTGGTATTGGTTTCACGGGGCTACCGGTTCACGGGTAAAGGCGCGGTATTATGCCTGCTTTGTCCGGCGGCATGAAAAGCCTGCCCGTCGGATGTCGTTCAAGGAATTCATATGTCGCCCTGGCTGACGGTAGTAGGCATCGGTGAAGACGGCTTCAAGGGCCTGGGCAGAAACGCCCGGCACGCCCTGTTGCGCGCCTCGCGCATTATTGGCGGGCAACGCCAGCTGGACTTGTTGCCGGTGTGCATCCGTGGCGAACGCCAGCTGTGGCCCAGCCCGTTTTCCCTGGAACCGGTGCTGGCCAGGCGTGGTGAAGCGGTGTGCGTGCTGGCCAGCGGCGACCCGATGTTCTATGGCGTAGGCGCGAGCCTGGCGCGGCAGGTGCCCGCCAATGAGCTGCTGATCCTGCCGGCGCCCTCTTCCGTGTCCCTGGCGGCGGCGCGTCTGGGTTGGCCGTTGCAAGAGGTTGTGACGCTGTCGGTGGTTGCCCGGCCGATGGCGGCGCTGAATGCGCACCTGGCCAGCGGCGTGCGTTTGCTGGTGCTGAGCAATGACGGCCAGAGCCCGGCGGCGATTGCCACACAATTGGCCGAGCGCGGGTTTGGCGCAAGTCGCCTGAGTGTGTTTGAACACCTCGGCGGGCCGGATGAGCGGCGCATCGACGGCATCGCCCGGGATTGGCCTGGCGAACCGATTGCCGCGTTGAACCTGGTGGCCATCGACTGCGTGGCCGACGCCAACACAGCGCGCCTGTCACGCCTGGCAGGGCTGCCGGACTCGGCCTTCAGGCACGACGGCCAACTGACCAAGCGCGACGTGCGCGCCATGACCCTCGCCCGCCTCGCGCCGATGCCCGGTGAACTGCTGTGGGACGTGGGCGCGGGCAGCGGCTCCATCGGGATCGAATGGATGCGCGCCCACCCCAGTTGCCGAGCGCTGGCGATCGAAGCCGATGAAGGTCGGCAACTGTTGATCGAACACAACCGTGACGCCCTTGGCGTACCCGGCCTGCAGCTGATTCGCGGCACCGCGCCCCACGCACTCGCTGGCCTGGAAGCGCCCGACGCCATCTTCATCGGCGGCGGCGTCACCCGCGACGGCGTGCTCGACACTTGCTGGCAACACCTGCGCCCGGGCGGCCGGCTGGTGGCCAACGCCGTGACCCTGCAAAGTGAAATGACCCTGATGGCCTGGCGCGAACAACACGGCGGCGAGCTGACCCGCATTCATGTGGCCCAGGCTCAGCCACTGGGGGACTTTGATACCTGGCGCCAGGCGCTGCCGATCACCCTGCTGGAAGTGATCAAGCCACTATGAAACGCATCCTGCTGTTGGGCGGCGTGACGGAAGCCCTGGCCATCGCCCGCACACTGGGGCCCGAGCATGTCTACAGCCTGGCGGGTGTTGGCCGCGTTCCCACCGACCTTACGTGCCAGGTGCGCGTCGGTGGCTATGGCGGCGCGGAAGGTTTGGCGCAGTTCATTCGCGATGAAGGTATCGAGCTGGTGCTGGACGCGACCCATCCGTATGCCGCACAGATCAGCGCCAATGCCGCCCGTGCTGCGGGTGTGTGTGGCATTCCCTGCTGGGCCCTGCGCCGCCCGGCGTGGCAGCCACAGGCCGGTGATGACTGGCGCGAAGTCAGTGACTGGGCGGAGTTGATTGAAGCCCTGAAACCCTTCAAGCGACCACTGTTCACGCTGGGCCGGGAACCGTTGCAACACCTCGACGAAATCCCCGCCGAGCAGTTCTGGACGTTGCGCGCACTGGATGTGTACCCCGGCAATGAACGCTGCGAAGTGATTGGCGCCCGTGGGCCGTTTTTGATCGAGGATGAGCGGGCATTGTTTGAGCGACGGCAAATTGATGTGCTGATCAGCAAGAACAGCGGCAGCACGGCTACCGAGCCGAAGCTGGAAGTGGCGCGGGAGCGGAGGGTGCCGGTGTTGGTGTTGAGGCGGCCGGTGTTGGTGGCGGTGGATCAGGAGCTTTTGTCGCCCGCAGAAACAATCGAGTTATTGGCAGATTTCATTCGATAGATCAGGATCATCGCCCACCTCTATCAACTCTATTTGTGACTAAAGGGACGGCGATGAATCCACAACATGAACTGCTACACTCCAGAAACAGTTCAAGCCAGACTCAATTCTATTCAGGAGCTGACATGATAGATGTCAAAGAAGCCGTGCAAGTTGCCAAGGCAGCAGCCAATGACTTTCTCGGCCAGGAAACAGTACTTCAGGACTTGATGCTTGAGGAAGTCGAGTTAAACCCAGGCGACAAAACGTGGGCAATAACACTTGGCTTCAATGTTCCAGCCCCTGATAAATATCAACGATTAGGCGCATCTTTAGCGGGACAAATGTACGCAAGAAAATATAAAACATTCTTCATTGACTCGGAGACTGGCGAGTTCCGCTCCATGAAGATCCGCGAAGTATGATCGAAACATATATCCGGCAATATCGAAGAAAAGGAATCATAGTCGACACCAACCTTCTGCTCTTGGTACTGATCGGAGGCACACCCAGTATTGCAGGCTTCAAAAGAACAAGCGGGTACACCACCAAAGATTACAAACTTCTGCTTAACGTGATTGATCAATTCGAAAAGCTTATTTCAATTCCTCATATACTTGCGGAAGTCAGCAACCTTACAAACGGGCTTTATGGGAGCAAGCTACACGACTTCTACGCAACATTAAAAAAATCATTATCGACAGTCATTGAGATTCACTGCCCTGCTCTTGATATAAGTTGCGATTATGAGCTGTCGCCCTACGGACTTACCGACGTCGGTATTATCTGTGCAGCCAAAGATAATTATCTAGTTTTGACAGATGACCTAAGAGTCGCTGGATTTGCTCATCAGCACAGCGTAGATGTCGTGAACTTCAATCACATACGGGAAGCAAGCTGGGACGTTTAAAGGCGTCTCACGGGATCATTCCCACACATCAGCGCAGGAACGATCGATCATCGAAGTGTTAAATGCGTTTTCCGCCACCTTCGTGCACCCGATCAGCCAGTAACTCCGCCAGATCGATCAACTGAGCGACGCCCAACAACTCCTCTCGCTTCGATCCTTCCAGGCTAAACGCCAAGTCGCAACTCAGCGCGTTGGCCGAGGCGAGTGTTTCAATGAGGTTGACCAACAGGTCTTCGGTGCTGATTCCGTCGGCTACGGTGAACAGCCGAAAAGGGGGATTGGGGGTAGGTTTAATCATTGTGAAGCTCCGGAGAAGTACAAAGGAGCTACCACTGATCGCCGCGATGCGATGGGGGTGGTAGCTGAACGCGGGTTCGCGGACCGGCTCTCCAGAACACCGGCATACCCGAAGGTATCCCGCGCACAGCCACCATAGCGCCGCACAGTAGACGATAAAAAAGCGCCAACTGAAAGGACACGATGACGCTTTTGCGTCTGAAGAAATCCGGGCCGCGACGCCCGACCACTGAGTTTGCAGTGGTGTTCGGAGACTAGAGATTGAGTTTCCTAGAGACAACCGCCAATCACTGTCGGAAATTTCTGTGGAGGGCCTCCACATTCGAATCGAACACAATCCAAACTGTGGGAGCTGGCTTGCCTGCGATAGCATCACCTCGTTCCAGCAGGAAGACCGAGTCGCCTGTATCGCAAGGTGCAATGACCTCGTAGGAAAGCGCCTCAATCATCGACATCCTTTTGACAACCTCGCTTTAAAAACTGATTCGCCTTACACCCCCCTCCGAACCAGCCGGCTGGTTCAGCCAAAAGCCCTCGCCCTAAGCTCCCCTCCCGCAGTTTTGCACCAGAGTCTGCGATGGGGATGCACTGCTTTTGCGGAGCATCGTGACTTGTCATTCTGTATCCCAAGGAATACGATCCAAGATGATTCACTTCAAGAAATCCAAGCATTTCCTGGAGTGGCTTGATTCGTTAAACAATAAACCGGCCCGTGCACGCGTACTGGCAAGGTTGAATAACGCACAATCAGGCAACTTCGGAGACTGTGAGACAGTAGGAAATGGCGTTTCGGAAATGCGCATCCACTACGGTCCTGGATACCGGGTTTATTTCACTCGTAGAGAGGAGGTGGTTTACCTGTTGTTGATAGGCGGCGATAAATCAACGCAGAAACGCGATATCCAGCGCGCTAAGCAAATTGCAGCAGACTTTGAAAAAAAGGAGTAAGCCATGACTGAATTTACAGACTTCGACATAGCGGAACACCTCAAGACTCCTGAAGATATGGCCGAGTATCTTGAAGCGTGCTTCGAGGAGGATGCCGGTGACGGACTGCTTATTCGTTCAGCCCTCAACAACATCGCCCGCGCCCAAGGCATGACTCAAGTAGCCCGCGACGCAGGCCTCGGACGCGAAAGTTTATATAAAGCCCTCTCCAGCACTGGCAATCCCGAGTTCGCGACTATCATGAAGGTCATGAAAGCGCTCGGCCTGAAGCTGCACGCCACAGCTGGTTGATAGCACTGCGACACCAAACCACACCGCCCCTTTTTACTTATCCTCCCCGATCAGGCTAAATACCCACCTGATCGCTTAACCCTACGGATTGTCCGCCATGGCCCGTCAACGCTTTGCAATTGCCTGGATCGCCTGCCTTGCAGTGCTGTTCAACGCCTTTGCCATGCCGCTGGCGAGTGCGATGCAGCAGGCGGATGACCCGGTCAAGCAATTGCTGTGGGGCAGTTTCTGCTCCTCCAACGGCACGAAACTGACAGCCATTGCCCTGGGCAAGCTGGAGATACCGGCGCCGCAGCAGGACGATCACTCCACCATGCAGCATTGCTGGTGCTGCTCCGGCTCGGCACCTCTGGTCGCGCTGCCTGGGCACACACCCAGCCTGTTCTTTGCTCGATTCGACGCGGTGCAAGACCTGCCGCCGCCGTCATTGCAATCCCCCACCCCGCGCCAGCAATGGCCGAGCCTTAACCCCCGCGCCTCTCCAACGGTCTGATTTCTTCGCAAGTGAACTGCGTTTAGAACCGTTCTGGAGAACTGCCATGCTCAAATCTTCCCTGCTTCTGGCTGCGTTGTTGCTGCCGGTGTGTGCTGCTGCCAATGCCGAAGACTTCAAGGTCGGCGAACTGGTGGTCAGCGAACCCTGGTCCCAGGAACTGCCGCCCAATGCGCCGACCGTCGCGGCGTATTTCGTGATTCATAACCAGGGCGAGCATGCGGATCGCTTGCTCAGCGTCGACACGCCCGTGGCCGCCAAGGCCGAACTGCATGAGCATGTGATGCAGGGCGATCTGATGAAGATGCAGCAGGTGACCAGCGTCGCGGTGCCGGCCAAAGGTGACCTGGCGTTCGCGCCCATGGCCTACCACGTGATGCTGCTGGACCTGAAGGACCGCAGCGTTTTGCGCGACGGCCAGCATTTTCCGCTGACCCTGAACTTTGAAAAGGCCGGGCCAGTGAAGGTGGAAGTGTCAGTGCAGAAGCAGCCGCCCATGGCCGGCCACGAACACATGCACGCCCAATAGATAAACCTCGATGGGCGCCCCACGCGCCAGGTTGTCCCCGCACCGCCGTAAGCCTGTAGGCCTTATGCGCGGCAGCTGGATCAGCCTGTTCGCCATGCTGATGATCTTTATCGGTCCGCTGATTTCCCAAGCGATGCCGATGGATCATCACGCCGGCATGTCGATGGAAATGTCCATGGACGCGCCGAGCTGCCATGGCGACGCCAAGCCTGCGACCGATCACCACAAAGCACCCGACGAACACCACGTGCTCTGGGAAAAGTGCGGCTATTGCAGCCTGCTCTTCAGTTGCCCGGCGCTGCCTGGCAGCGTGTCGTTTGTCACCCTCGGCAGCCCGCCGCCCGCCAACGCCCTGACCCCCGCCCCACGCCTGGGCCATGCCCGGCAAACCGTGTTCCCCGGCGCCCGCAGCCGCGCCCCGCCCATCATCGCGTAAGCACTTCACACCGTTACTTCACCCCGGCCGACTTTAGACAGACAGCCGCAGGCTGCTGGCCGTGTTGTTTACGAATGAATGATGGAATTTTTCATGTCCAGGTTTTCTGCTGACACCCGTTTGGGATGTACTCCCGTTTTCGCCGTTCTGTGTGGCGCGCTGCTGGTTCCTCAGGTCCACGCCGACGAGCCTGCCGACCAGAACGAACTGAGCCCGACGGTGATCACCGCCATTGCCCCCAGCTCACCACTGACCGTCGTCACCAACCCGAAAGACCCGCGCCAACCGGTGCCCGCCAGCGATGGCGGCGACTACCTCAAGACCATCCCCGGCTTCGCCCTGGTGCGCAACGGCGGCACCAACGGCGACCCGGTGCTGCGGGGCATGTTCGGCTCACGTCTGAACATCCTCACCAACGGCAGCATGATGCTCGGCGCCTGCCCCGGCCGGATGGATGCGCCCACCTCCTATATCTCACCGGAAACCTACGACAAGCTCACCGTGATCAAAGGCCCGCAAACCGTGCTCTGGGGTCCGGGCGCTTCAGCCGGCACGGTCCTGTTCGAGCGCGAGCCCGAGCAATTCGGCGAGCTGGGCACCCGGGTCAACGCCAGCATCCTGGCGGGCTCCAACGGGCGTTTCGACAAAGTCGTCGACGCAGCAGCCGGCGGGCCGCTGGGTTATGTGCGGGTGATCGGCAACCAGGCCCACGCCGATGACTACAAGGACGGCAACAACGACACCGTCGCCTCGCGCTACGACAAGTGGAACGGCGACGTGGCCGTGGGCTGGACCCCGGACGCCGACACCCTGCTGGAACTCACCGCCGGCCGTGGCGATGGCGAAGCCCGCTACGCCGGGCGTGGCATGGACGGTTCGCAGTTTTTGCGCGAAAGCCTCGGATTGCGCTTCGAGAAATCGAACATCGGCGAGGTGCTGGATAAGGTCGAAGCGCAGGTCTACTACAACTACGCCGACCACGTGATGGACAACTACACCCTGCGCGTCCCGTCGGGCACCGGGATGATGGCCGGGCCCATGGCGGCCAACGTCGACCGCCGCACCCTCGGCGCCCGTATCAAGGCCACCTGGCGCTGGGCCGATGTGCAGTTGATCAGCGGCATTGATGCACAAACCAACGAACACCGCGAACGCAGCGCCATGGGCGTCGACACCTACAAGGACCTGCCCCGCAGCAAGGACGCCAACTTCCACAACTACGGGGTGTTCGGCGAACTGACCTGGTACGCCGCCGACCGCGACCGGCTGATCACCGGCGCCCGCGTCGACCGCGCCTCGGCCAAGGATTTCCGGCAAACCATCAGCTCCGGGATGATGAGCAGCCCCAACCCCACCGCCGGTAAAACCCGCGCCGATACGCTGCCGTCGGGCTTTGTGCGCTACGAGCACGATCTGGCGGACAGCCCTGCCACCCTGTACGCAGGGCTTGGGCATTCGGAGCGTTTCCCTGATTACTGGGAGCTGTTTTCTCCCGACACCGGGTCGGTCGGTTCCGTGAATGCCTTCGACGGTGTGAAGCCTGAAAAAACCACCCAGCTGGATTTTGGCCTGCAATACAAATCCGCCGATCTCGATGCCTGGGCCTCGGGCTACGTCGGCCAGGTGCGTGATTTCATCCTGTTCGACTACCAGCCGGGAATGATGGGCACCACCTCCCAGGCGCGCAATGTGGACGCGCGAATCATGGGCGGTGAATTGGGCGCAGCCTACAAGCTGACCGCCAACTGGAAGGCCGATGCCACCTTCGCCTACGCCTGGGGCAAGAACACCAGCGACGGCAAACCGCTGCCGCAGATCCCACCGCTGGATGCGCGCTTCGGGCTCACCTACAGCCAGGACGACTGGAGCGCCGGCGCCTTGTGGCGGGTGGTCGCGGCGCAAAACCGCATCGACCAGAACAAGGGCAACGTGGTGGGCAAGGACTTCGACAAAAGCTCGGGGTTTGGCGTGTTTTCGCTGAACGCGGCGTATCGCATCAACAAGAATTTCAAGGTCAGCACCGGCGTCGACAACCTGTTCGGCAAGGCGTACGCCGAGCACCTGAACCTGGCCGGCAACGCCGGGTTCGGCTACCCGGCTAATGACCCGCAAGCCATCAAGGAACCGGGGCGCACGCTCTGGACCAAGGTGGACATGAGCTTCTAAGCGCATCGCAGGCAAGCCAGCTCCCACAGTTGCAATGCATTCCCCTGTGGGAGCGGGCTTGCCCGCGATGGCGTCCTCGATAACACAAAAAATCCAAGCCTTTGCGGAGCACATCCTGATGAACCCACCGAAGATTTCCTTCTACAACCTGGCCTGGCGCTGGCATTTCTACGCCGGGCTGTTTGTCGCGCCGTTCATGGTGCTGCTGGCCCTGACCGGCATCATCTACCTGTTCAAACCCCAACTCGACCCGCTGATGTACGGCAACCTGCTGACCGTGCAAAGCGCCGAACACGCGCTGAGTGCCGACGAGCAACTGCAACGTGCCCAGGCTGCCTATCCACAAGGCAAGATCAGCAAGTACCTGCCACCTGCCGACGCCACCAGCAGCGCGCAATTCGTGATGCACAACGACGGGCGCGAAGTGACGGTATTCGTCGACCCGTATCGCGGCACCGTGCTCGGCGAACAGGACGCCAAGTACAACCTGCAAGCCATCGCCCGCGCGCTGCATGGCGAGTTGATGATCGGCACCGTCGGTGATCGCCTGGTGGAACTGGCCGCCGGCTGGGGCGTGATGCTGGTGATTTCGGGCGTGTATCTGTGGTGGCCGCGAGGCAAGTCGGCGGCGGGCATTCTGTGGCCACGGCTGGGCAGTCGCGGCCGCTTGTTCTGGCGCGATTTGCACGCGGTCGCCGGTTTCTGGGGCGCGGCGTTCCTGCTGGTGATGCTGCTCAGCGGCATGACCTGGACCGGCTTCTGGGGCAAGCAATACGCCGACCTGTGGAATAAATTCCCGGCGGCCATGTGGAACAACGTGCCGCAGTCCGACCAGCAGGCCCGCAGCCTCAACACCGCGAGCCAACAGACCGTGCCGTGGGCCATGGAAAACACACCGATGCCGATGTCTGGCGAGCATGCCGAGCACATGAAGCACGCCGGCATGAGCCAGGGCCCGGCAGCCCCGAGTATCCGCCTGCAACAGGTGGTCGACCTCGCCAACTCACGCAAGGTCGAGCCCGGCTACAGCATCACCTTCCCCACCACTGCCGAAGGCGTGTTCACCCTCGCGGTGTTCGCCAACGACCCGCGCAATGACGCCACCCTGCATGTGGACCAATACACCGGCAAGGTCCTGGCCGATGTGCGCTGGGAGCACTACAACAGCGTGGCGCGGGTTACCGAATCGGGCGTGATGCTGCACGAAGGCAAGATGTTTGGCGTGGTCAATCAGATCATCGTGCTGCTGATTTGCCTGATGATCCTGCTCAGCGCCGTCAGCGGTGTGGTGATCTGGTGGAAGCGTCGGCCACAGGGCAGCCTGGGGGTTCCACCGTTGCGCCATGACCTGCCGAAATGGAAAACCGCGATGGTAATCATGCTCGGGCTGGCGATTGTCTTTCCGCTGGTGGGCGCCTCGCTGATCGTCGTCTGGGTACTGGATCGCCTGGTGCTTTCACGGTGGTTTGGCCAACGTGAATCTGCCTCAGGTTCAGCGTGAAACAGACGAGATGCCCTACCTAGAGGCGTTATGTAGTCTTACGCGGGCTTTCGCTCACGCCGCACAAAGTGTTATGTTGTAACACTTAATGTGCTCTCCCACTCGCCGCGCCCTGCGGCGAGTACCGTCTCGAAGAAGCGATTTATCGTCCGATGAACAAGTACCTTGCGTCCGGCCTGTGCCTGCTCGCCCTGCAAAACACTGCCCAGGCCCTGACGCTTCCCGCCAGTGCCGTCTCCGCCCCCGCTGTCGACGACGAGCGCGTCGACCTGCAAACCCCGACCACCGCAGGTTCGCGCTTGAACCTCACTGCCTTGCAAACCCCGGGCAGCGTTGAAAGCCAGACCGGCAAGCAGATTCGCGCCCGGGGCGATGCCACGGTGCAGGACGCGATTTCCCGGGCCACCGGCATCAGCCGCACCGGCACGCCGGGCGACGGTGGTACCTCGTTGTCGGCACGCGGGTTCACCGGCCAGAGCTCGGTGCTGCAGTTGTACGACGGCGCGCGCATGTTCGATGGCGCGGGCACTTCCACCTTCCCGGTGGACACCTGGTCCGTTGAGCGGGTGGACGTACTGCGCGGCCCGGCCTCGGTGATGTACGGCCAGGGCGCCACCGGCGCGGTGGTCAACACCATCGCGAAGAAACCCTTCGAGGGCGAGATCGAAAACCATATCCGCCTGGGCTACGGTTCTTATGACCGCCAGCAGCAAGCCCTCGACAGCGGCGGCTCGCTGACCGACACCCTGAGCTATCGCCTGAACATCAACCGCCTGCGCAGCAACGGTTTCATCGACCGCGGCGAGTCCGGCAGCGACTTCGTCAGCGGTGCCCTGCGCTGGCAGGCGGCGGACAACCTGAGCTTCACCCTGGCCTCCGACTACGGCGACCAGACCCCGCAAAACGACTACGGCACACCGCTGATCAACGGCCAGTTGCACAAGGGCCTGCGGGACAAGAACTACAACGCCAGCAACGATATCCAGCACTACAACGACCAGTGGACGCGCCTGACCAGCGAGTGGCAGATCAACGACAACGTCACCGCCACCAATGAACTGTCCTACCTGAAAAACCAGCGCCGCTGGCAGAACGCCGAGAGCTACAACTACGTCGACGGCGGCCTGGTGCGCCAGAGCTACCTGGGCATCAAGCACAACCAGGAACAGGTGGGCGACCGCCAGACCTTCACTTTCAAGCACACGCTGTTCGGCCTCGACAGCCAGACGGTGACGGGGGTGGAGTACAACCGCATTCGCTTTCGCCTGGCCAGCAACTCGCCGTTCGATGACCTGACGAACGCCGGCCAACCGGTGGACATCAACCACCCGGTACCGCAGCCGTTTGAAAGCGCCAGCCCCTTCGTCCCGCAGTCCGTCAGCACCACCAAACAGCTGGCCGCGTTCGCCGAAAACCGCCTGCAACTGACCGATAAACTGTCGCTGATCACCGGCGTGCGCCGCGATTACCTGCACATCGACAGTGACTCCCTGGTGGATGGCAGCGACTCCAACAAGACCTTTACCGGCAACAACTGGAAAGCCGGCCTGGTCTACGCGATCACCCCGGACACCTCGGTCTACGGCCAATACGCCACCAGCACTGACGGCGTTGGCAGCCTGATCACCCTGAGCCCGAGCCAGCAGCAGTTCGGCCTGTCCACCGCCAAGCAAACCGAGATCGGCCTCAAGCAGGCGTTCTGGGACTCGCGGGGTGAATGGACCCTGGCGGCCTACCACATCGTCAAAAAGAAACTGTTGGTGAGCATCCCAGGCACCACCCTCAAGGAACAAGTCGGCCAGCAATCCTCCAACGGCTTGGAAGCCAGCCTCGACCTGCAACTGCCCGATGCCTGGCAACTGCAAGCCAACGCTGCGATCGTGCGGGCGCAGTACGACGACTTCTCCGAAGTGGTCAACGGCCAGTCCGTGTCCCGCGACGGCAACCGCCCCACCGACGTGCCGCGTCGCACCGCCAACCTGTGGCTGAGCAAGGCCATCACTGACGACGTGCGTGCCGGTGCGGGCGTGCGTTATGTAGACTCGCGTTTCGCCAACACCGCCAACACCAGCGAAGTGCCGAGCTACACCGTGGTCGACGCCAGCGTTTCATGGAAAGCCATGCGCAACACGACATTGGGCCTGCAATTGAATAACCTGTTCGACCGCACTTACGCCGTCAGCCAATACAACGACGGCCAGCAATGGATCCTGGGCGAGCCGCGCTCGTTCTTCGTGACGGCGGACTACACCTTCTAACTGAACGCAACACTGTCCAAATGTGGGAGCGGGCTTGCTCGCGAATGCGGTGTGTCAGGCACTGTATCTGTTACTGATCCACCGCTTTCGCGAGCAAGCCCGCTCCCACATTTGTCCTGTGTTGGACCTGAGAGTAAAGATGACCTCACTCAACCTCACCGCCCTCGCCTGGACCCCACCAGGCCACGAGCACTGTCATCACCAGTTCCAACTGCGTGACGCCAGCCTGCACGTGAACGCCGGTGAGTTCGTCGGGCTGATCGGGCCCAACGGCAGCGGCAAGACCAGCCTGCTGCGCTGCGCCTATCGGTTCAGCAAACCGGCTGACGGTGAGGTGCTGCTGGAACACCAGAACGTCTGGAAGCAATCCTCGAAGTGGTGCGCGCAACGCATTGCCGTGGTGCTCCAGGAGTTTCCCGACGCCTTCGGCCTGCGGGTGGATGAAGTGGTCGCCATGGGCCGCACACCGCACAAGGGCCTGTTCGACAGCGATACGCTTGAAGACCAGAACCTGATCCGCCAGGCCCTCGATAACGTCGGCCTGCTGGGCTTTGAAGACCACGCCTTCGCCACCCTCTCGGGCGGTGAAAAGCAGCGGGTGATCCTCGCCCGCGCCCTGGCCCAGCAACCGCAACTGCTGATCCTCGACGAACCGACCAACCACCTCGACCCGCGCTACCAGCTGCAATTGCTGCAACTGGTCAAGCGCCTGAACATCGGCACCCTGGCCAGCATTCACGACCTGAACCTGGCCGCGGCGTTCTGCGATCGGCTGTATGTGATCAACCACGGGCGCATCGTCGCCAGCGGCACACCTCACGAAGTGCTGACCGCCGAATTGCTGCGCGAAGTGTTCGGCGTTGAAGCATTGATCGACACTCACCCCTTGTCCGGCTACCCCCGAATCACCTGGATAACCCAACCATGATCCTGCGCTCCCTGCTGTCTCTCGCGTTGCTGCTCGGCACTTCCCAGGCGTTCGCCGAAGCGACCCATTACCCGCTGAAAATCCAGAGCTGCAACCGCGAAGTGACCTTCGCCGAGGCACCGAAACACGCGGTCAGCCACGACATCAACATGACCCAGATGATGCTCGCCCTGGGCCTCAAGTCGCACATGGCCGGCTACAGCGGCGTGACCGGCTGGAAGTCGGTCACCCCGGAAATGGCGCAGATTCTCGACGGCCTGCCGGAACTGGCGAGCAAATACCCGTCGGTGGAAACCCTGCTCAATGCCAACGTCGACTTCTTCTTCGCCGGCTGGGACTACGGCATGCGCGTCGGTGGCGACCTCACCCCGCAAACCCTGCAACCGTTGGGCATCAACGTCTACGAGCTGACCGAGTCCTGTGCCTTCGTGATGAAGCGCCCGGCGGCCACCCTGGAAGACACCTATAACGACCTGCGCAACCTGGGCAAGATCTTCGATGTGCAGGACCGCGCGAATGCCTTGATCGCACAGATGCAGGCACAGGTCGCCCAAGTGCAGGAAAACCTGCCGGCCGACAAGCCCCGCGTGTTCCTCTACGACAGCGGCGAAGACCGCGCCATGACCTCCGGCCGCCTGGGCATGCCCCAGGCGCTGATCGACGCCGCCGGTGGGCGCAACATTCTCGATGACGTGGACGCCAGCTGGACCCGGGTCAACTGGGAAACCGTGGTGGAGCGCAACCCGCAGGTCATCGTGATCGTCGACTACAGCGAAATCACCGCCGAGCAAAAAGAGCAGTTCCTGCTGAACAACCTGGCGCTGCAATCGGTGGACGCGATCAAGAACCAGCGCTTTATCGTGATCCCCTACGTGCAAGCCACGCCGGGCATCGACAACGTGCTGGCGGTTGAAACCCTGGCCAAGGGGTTTCACGGCGAATGATCACCCGTCGCTATGCCCTGCTGCTGAGTGCCCTCGGCGCGTTGTTGCTGATCTCGTGCGTGGTCTCGCTGGGGTTCGGCTCGGCGCGGGTACCGGTGGACGTGGTGTGGCGGATCCTGCTGCATAAAGCCTTCGGCGCTGGCGAGGTGGACTGGAGCGCGGGGCAGGAACATATCGTGTGGCTGATCCGCGTGCCGCGCATGTTGCTCGGTGCGTTGGTAGGCGCCGGGCTGGCGTTGATCGGTGCGGTGTTGCAGGCCGTCACACGCAACCCGCTGGCGGATCCGCACCTGCTGGGCGTGACCTCCGGCGCCACCCTCGGCGCGGTGATCGTGGTGCTGCATGTGGGTGAAGTGATCGGCCTGCTGACCCTGCCCATCGCGGCGTTCATCGGTGCGTTGCTGAGCATGATCGTGGTGCTGGCGGTGGCCAGTCGCAACGGTCGGCTGGAGAGTGACCGCCTGCTGCTGTGCGGGGTGGCGGTGTCGTTCGTGATGATGGCGGTGGCCAATTTGCTGCTGTTCATGGGCGACCATCGCGCGGCCTCGGCGGTGATGTTCTGGATGCTCGGCGGCCTCGGGTTGGCGCGCTGGGAACTGCTGGCCATTCCCTTCGCCACGGTGTTGCTGGGGCTGGTGTTGCTGCTGGGGATGGCTCGCCCGTTGAACGCGCTGATGGCCGGCGAGCAGACCGCCGTGACCCTGGGCCTGAACGCGCGCAATGTGCGGCTCAAGGTGTTCCTGATCGCCTCGCTGATGACCGGCGTGCTGGTGTCCATCAGCGGTTCCATCGGCTTTGTCGGGCTGATGGTGCCGCACATTGCCCGGCGCCTTGTAGGTGCCGAACACCGGCGTTTGCTGCCGGTGTGCGTGCTGTTGGGCAGTGTGTTCCTGGTGTGGGTGGATGTGGCGGCCCGCACGATGATTGCCCCCGAGGACCTGCCCATCGGCGTGGCCACGGCGGCCATTGGCGGGCTGTTTTTTATCGGGCTGATGCGGCGGCGTTAAACCCCCTGGTCGGCCTGCTTGAATGCATGCAACAAGCGCCGCGCCACCTGGCTGCGGGGTTGCCAGAAGCGATCGGTTTCCAGGATGGTCAGCTTGCCCGAGGTCGCCAACCGGCGGATCACCTCGCTGGGCTTGACCTTCACCACACCCGTGTCTTCGTCGATCCAGTCATCGCGCAGCAACTGGCTTTCGTCTGCGTGATAGCTGGGCTCATA
The DNA here is from genome assembly GCF_013385435.1 of Pseudomonas sp. F9001. Lineage (NCBI taxonomy): Bacteria > Pseudomonadati > Pseudomonadota > Gammaproteobacteria > Pseudomonadales > Pseudomonadaceae > Pseudomonas > Pseudomonas sp. F9001. Next base: position 278,781 of record NZ_JACAPX010000024.1, on the reverse strand, counting down.
GACAATCAACGCGCCGTGCACCGGGGTGAAGTAGTAACGCGCCCCCGCGATCTTGTCCTGGCGCAGCATCTCGATGAACCCGCGGATTTCCTTCTGGGCAATGAAGTTGTGGGCCAGGCCTTCTTCGTAGCGATCCGCCAGATGCTGGCGCTCGGTGTCGAGCTTGAACAACTGCTGGACGCCCATCACCTTGTAGCCCGCCGGGTAGCGGGTCGATGTGCCGGGGTAGCCGAGGTTCATGATGCCTTCGAACAATGCCTTGTAGGCCGGTGTGTCCGGCCGCAGTCCCACGGCCACCGAGGGGCCCGGGTCTGCCACCGGTTGCACGGCGATGAAGGTGTCGCTGTCGCCGTTGCCCAGCACCGCTCCCAGCCGCGCCTGGTGCTCCAGCGGCACAACCTGTTGCCATACCTGGCGCGCGGCATCGTCCGGGTGGGCGCACAACGGGCCCAGGGCCATGCGGGTATCGCGCACTGCCAGTGTCGTGGCCAGGCGCTTTATCCGGGGCAACAAGGCATCCCAGAACGGGCTGCTGTCGAGTACCCGCAGCTCGCCGGACTCCACCAGTTTCAACACATGGCTGTCGATGCTGCCACGACTGTTGAGGTGTTTCAGATACGCCGCCTGCCGGCGGCTGGAATCCCAGTCCGGGTCGATCCTCACCGCCTGGTACCGAAACAGTGAGCCGTCGGCACATGACACATGCAACGCCAGGAACCGCTCACTCTGTGCCACCCGCAAAAAGCTCAGCGCCGCCAGCACCACGGCCGGAGCCATCAGTTGCGCGTAGCCTTCGGCCTGGGGCAACTCGGGCGCAGCACGCTGCGGCAGCCTCAGATACAGGCCTTGCAGGCTGTACCCGCTCGGCAACTGCCCGCGCAGGAACGCCCGGTCGAGGGCAAAGCCCAGGTCGTCGCCCTTGACCGGCGCACAGGCGACAAAATGCCCATTGTCGGAGGACTTGAGAATCACGCCAAAACTCAAATCGGCGCGCCCCTGGGCGTATTGATGACCATAGCGTGCCGCGTCGTCGGCATGCTTGAACACCGGGCCCAGCTGCCGATCCGCCACGGCATGGACCGCCGCCTGCGGCGCAACGTAGGCCAGGCCGGGCATCCAGCCCGGCAGCACACGCTGGGCAGAGCCCCACAACGGGCCGCCCTCCAGTACCTGCAAAGTCCCCACCCGCGCCAGCTGATTGACCAGCTCGGTGGGGCTCTTGCGGCCGCTGCGCATCTGCTGCTCGACGGCATTGCTGTAAGGGTCGTGCAGCGCCAGGCTGTTGGGGGCCAGGGAGGTTTCCAGGTGGCTGAGCAACTGCGTCGCTTCGTTGCGCCGGGCCGAATCCAGCAAGCTGCGCTCGGCGTCCTGGGTACTGAAACCGATGAGTGAGCCGTCGGGCGTCAGCAGGTATTCGTGGGTCCACAGGTGACCCGACTTCAGGGCGGTCTCCAGTACTTTGGTCGAGAACAGGTTTTGATACACCGCGTTTTCTTCAGAGGGTAACCAGAACTCCAGCACCCGGGCGACACGTGACCGGTAGCGCGCGACCATTTTCCAACCAGGGGCCAGCAGCGCCTGGCTGACGTCCAGGCCCGGCAGGATGACGTTCGGGTCGAAGTCTTCACTCAACACCGGCACCGCCAGGGTCGCGACAAACTTGCCGTTGCGCTGCAACACCAGCCCGCCTTGCAGCGTGTCGCGCTGTGTGCCCAGCTGTTGGTGGGCGTAACGCACCGCATCGGCCTGGTTGCTGAACAGCGGGCTCAATGGGCGACGCATAAAGTTGGCGAAGGCGGTCCATGGGGCCTGGCTGACATCCAGCTTACCCGCCAACGCCCAGCATTCGCTCGGCACCAAAACGCTCAACCAGCTCAACTTCGCCACTTCGTTGACAAACCCGACCGCCGAGAGCTGCCCGCTGGCCATCAAGGTCTGCACGTCTTCATAGACCCCCGACGGCTGGCGGACCGGGTTGAACAGCGTCGATGCCACCGGCGTTTGTACCTGCAGCAGCGCCTGGTCCAGTGTCGAGATAAACACCGGCAAGCCCGTCAGTGCGCCTGTCTCCCGTTGGCGCTTGGCCTCGACGGTGGCACTGGCCAGATCCCCGGCCGAAATAAAATGCTGCGCCAGCCAGTGTTCGGCGGTGGTCAGCCCCTGTGGCATCCAGTTGCGCCGGTAAACCAAGGCGTGAAGTTGATAACCCGCGGGGTAAATGAACTCGCTTTCGTCATCCACGGCAAACACGGCGCTCAAGGCGAACAGCCCGGCCCTATCCCAGGCGGGTACAAGCTCGGAGCAGACAAAGGCGTCCTGATCGCGATGCTTGAGCATGAAACCGAAACCGGTTTGCGTCGGTGCTTCATGGTCCAGGCGCGTGTGCAGTGCCCGAGCCGCGTCAGCGGCACTGGCGCAGACCGGGCCATAGGCAATCTGCTCCGGACGTTCGCGCCGGGGTATCGGCAGGCGTGGCCGCCAGTGTTCGGCGATCAGCCCCGGCGCGCCCCACAACGGGTTGGCCTGCACCACCCGCACGCTGCCGGCCGCCGCCACCTGGCTGATCCACTCCCGCGCCGTCAGCGTGCCGCTGGCCAGGTTGAGGGCCGTTGGGCTGCGATGGGGCAAGGGGTCGAGCGCCTTGAACAGGTTCGCCTGGGCGGCAGAGTCGATCAGGTCATACGCCAGCAAACAATCTTCGGCGCCCGACAGGTAGGCCACGGACACCTGTTGGCGATTGCGGATCAGCGTGTGCACGTCCAGGGCGCTGAACATCTGCGCCTCCAGGCAGGCATCGTCCCGCGACCAGCCCGGGCGCTGCAGGCGCTCGGGTTCCAGCAACGAAACCCCGCGGCTGGAACCGTACACGGCCTTCAGCATGTGACCGGGCGGGAGCAGTGAGCGGCCCTTGACGTCCTGAGGGTAGACAACGCCCAGGGCAAAGCGCCCGGCGTCGCTGGCCGGCAATGGCTCAGTGGCCACGTAGAGACCGTCCGGGCGCTGCAGGATATAGCCGCAGTATTCGCCCTCACGCCAGCTGCCGATTTGCCCGTGGGCATAGCGTGCCGCGTCTTCTACCTGGAGAAACCCGCGGCTCAGTTGCGGGCGGGGTGCCAGGGCGTAAGGTCGCCAGGTGTCGGCGACCAGCCCCGCCACATCCCACAACGTGCCCGGTTGCAACACCGACAGCGCCCCGGCGGCGGCGACCTTTTGGATCATCTCGTGGGGCGTCACGGTGGCGGCCCGCAGTTCATCCCCCAGCCCGTTGTCCGTCACCCGGCCATCGGGCAGCACCTGGTAGAGCTGGCTTTCCTCGGCCGAGCCGGAAGCGTCATAGGCCAGCTGAGCGCCGTCCGCCGTGCTGAGGTAGAAGGCCAGATTGCTCTCGGGGTGGATGCGCAGCGCGGCAATCCCCTGGGCAAAATCCGTGGTGTCGATAAAGCCCTCGTACAACCAGGGTTCGGCGCCGATGCCGGTGGCGTCCGGTGCGCTGCGGCAGTACCAGCCACGCAGGGCGAAGCCTGGCGGCAGGCTGGCATTGCCAAAAACATTCGCCAACACGAAAAGGGTTTCGCCGGCGGGTATCGGTGCGCAAGGCTCGCTGACCACATACTGCTCTGCACTCGAGTGTTTGAGGATGCAACCGACTCGCCGGCCATCCGCCGTTGCCTGCATACGGTCATGGGCATAACGGGCGGCGGTTGCCAGGTCAGTGAAAACCCAGCTCAGGGGCATATCAATGGGGGCTGCGGCGGCGAAAGGCGTTTCGGGCTCCCAGGTGGCCGGGACCCGGCCCTGGACGTTGTACCAGGTCTCATCCGCCAGCAGCACCGTCAACTCACCGAGTTTTACCAGCTCTTTGATCAGCCCTTCACGCGTGCCGTCAAAACCTTGTACGCGGGCCACTCCCTGGCCATCGCGTTCAACTTGTGCCAGGTACTCGCCGAATTCACGCTCGGCCCGAGAGCCGCTGACAGCGTATTTGATCAACGTACCGTTTGTTCCGCTGGTGTAAAGCACCTTGATCTGATCGGAAAAAACCAGCGTCATGTCGATTGCTTGAGTCGACGGTGTACTGATCAGGAACGCCAGCTGTCGCGAGGTTTTTTGAGGATAGTTGGCACGCACCTCGGCCAGGTCGTAGACAGCTCGATTGAACTCGCCAACCATTTGGTGCCCTTCAAGCTCGACCCGCGTCAGAGCGTTGTCGGTGGGCAATGCCCCACCCCACAACGACAGCCACTTTTCAGGGTTTGACAGACTGGAGGCCACAAACAGCCCATCGCTGCGCTTGAAGATGTAAGCCTGGAGAAAAGAGCCGTGGGGTGAACCCACCTTGTAATGCAGGTAGCGTGCGACATCATCGGCAGTGACGAAGGCAGGGCTCAGCGACGCATGGACTTTCGCGAAGGCGCGCCATTGCGGTCCTACCACCCCGGCCTTGTCCCATATCCGTCCGGGCTCAACCACCGTCAGCGTGCCCACGGCAGCCACTTGCCGGACAAACTCGGAAGGGCTCAAGGTAGCATCCTTCAAGCGTCCGTCGAGATCCGCGCCGCGATTGGCGAACAGCTGGGACTGCGCCTGCGAGCCGGTGCAGTGGTACATCAGCAGCGCGCCGTCGTTGGCGCGCAAGTAGAAGTGCAAGCCCAGGTCGTCGGTCCCCGCCATCATCACCACGGCAGCCAACGCAGAAGCCGTGAAGAAGTTTTCCGCCAGCCACGACTCTTTCGCCACGGTCGGTTTCGCTTGCGGTGATAGGGAGCAGTAAATACCGAAGGTCAAAAACTCACTGTCCGCCTTGTGCACTTTTGGCAGTGACAACTTGCCACTGGTCAGCGCAAACGCCGCCTTGAGTTCATCCGACGGAAATTCGGCCACGTACTGGTTCGACGCGCTTTTGTACAGGTAGCCAAAGAGACTCTCCTGCCGTGCAAACCCCAGCGGCGGCAAGACTGATCGCACCGCGTCCTGCCACCGGCGGCTGACTTGGCTGGCGAGAGGCGCCAGTGCGTTCTGCCCGATTTGCGACAGGGTTTGATTGAGGGTCCACGGCGCCAGCAGTTGGCCAGGCTTTCCACCCAGCTCGGCGTTGGCAACGATGACCCGCAGGTAGCCGGCCCTGGCCGTCTGATTGATAAAGGCGATGTAGTCGTCGAAATCGGCCGCAGGCTTGGCCGCCATCAACGTGTTCAAGAAGCTGGCCTCAGTCGCAGAGCCGCTGCTTTCATACTGGATGAGCGAGCCATAGAACCCGGACAGGTAGTAACGGGTGCACAGCATGCGCACCTGGATGATGATGCGCAGGATATTGATGGGGAAAAAGCTGCGATCCAGGCGGCGCTGCGCGCCTGTCCAGTGCTGTATCTGCGCGGAGCGTCGGGTGCCATCCTCGCCGCGCGAACTGTACAGGGCGTGAACGCTGTGGCCCTCGTACGCCAGGAAATTCCTGTTGGCATCGACCTTGAGCAGGTCGCTCTGGAAATCGAATGCAGTGGCGGTGCCGGCCACCGGCACGCTTGGCAGGTACATCCCGTCATCACGCTTGAAAACCAGCCCGCCAAATACCGTCTCGCGCCGGTTGCCGATCTGTTGATGCGCCCAATGGGCGGCATCGTGATCGGTAACGAACGCCGGCCCCAGATGGGGAACCGGCCTGCGCGTGCTCGCCGCTTGATCGTCTTGAATGTGAGTACTGTCCATGTTCATCGTCACTTGAGTGAAGTTAAGAAAACTGGCGCTGCCCCTGGGTTGCCGGGGGCACCAGGCAGGCTTCACTTTCAAGGGTTTGGCTGGACGCAGGCATTAGATAGTTAAGGCTCGGGGCGCCAGGCACCATCAGGGTGCGCCTGCACGCACAGCCTGCGTTGATTGGCGCCGCATTGGTGCATCGCCCACCCCCACAGCCCGGTCACGGCTCGCGCGCACCACGATTGCGCGCCCCGGCACAGCCTTTGCAATCACTCCCTCATCACATCATTGAGTCATGGAGATTGCACAATGAAGCGTCGCAGCTTGATCAAGGCTTTCACACTGTCGGCATCCATCGCCGCGATGGGCATGACCTGGACGGTACAGGCCGCCGAGACCATCAAGGTCGGCATCCTGCACTCGCTGTCCGGGACCATGGCGATCTCCGAGACCTCGCTCAAAGACATGGCGCTGATGACCATCGACGAGATCAACGCCAAGGGCGGCGTGAACGGCAAGATGCTCGAACCGGTAGTGGTGGACCCGGCTTCCAACTGGCCGCTGTTCGCTGAAAAGGGCCGCCAGTTGCTGACCCAGGACAAGGTCGCCGTGGTGTTCGGTTGCTGGACCTCGGTGTCGCGCAAATCGGTATTGCCGGTGTTCGAAGAACTCAACGGCCTGCTGTTCTACCCGGTGCAATACGAAGGCGAAGAGATGTCGCCGAACGTGTTCTATACCGGTGCGGCGCCGAACCAGCAGGCGATCCCGGCGGTGGAATACCTGATGAGCGAAGAAGGCGGCGGCGCCAAGCGCTTCTTCCTGCTGGGCACCGACTACGTGTACCCGCGCACCACCAACAAGATCCTGCGTTCGTTCCTGCACTCCAAAGGCGTAGCGGATAAAGACATCGAAGAGGTCTACACCCCGTTCGGCCACAGCGATTACCAGACCATCGTGGCCAACATCAAAAAATTCTCCGCCGGTGGCAAGACCGCAGTGATCTCCACCGTGAACGGCGACTCCAACGTGCCGTTCTACAAAGAGCTGGCCAACCAGGGCCTGAAGGCTACCGACGTACCGGTCGTCGCCTTCTCCGTGGGTGAAGAAGAACTGCGCGGCATCGACACCAAGCCGCTGGTGGGCAACCTCGCCGCCTGGAACTACTTCCAGTCGGTGGAGAACCCGGTGAACAAGAAATTCGTCGCCGACTGGAAAGCCTACGCCAAGGCCCACAACCTGCCGGGCGCGGATAAAGCCGTGACCAACGACCCGATGGAAGCCACCTACGTGGGCATCCACATGTGGGCGCAGGCGGTGGAGAAAGCCAAGTCCACCGACGTCGACAAAGTGCGTGAAGCCATGGCCGGGCAGACCTTTGCCGCGCCGTCCGGCTTCACCCTGACCATGGACAAGACCAACCACCACCTGCACAAGCCGGTGATGATCGGCGAGATCCAGTCTGACGGGCAGTTCTCGGTGGTGTGGCAGACCCAGGAGCCGATTCGTGCCCAGCCGTGGAGCCCGTACATTCCGGGGAATGACAAGAAGCCGGATTACGCCGTCAAGAGCAACTAAGACCGCCGCACTGATCGTTCCCACGCTCCGCGTGGGAATGCATCCCGTGACGCTCTGCGTCACACAGCGGACGCAGAGCGTCCAAGGCGGCATTCCCACGCAGAGCGTGGGAACGATCTATAGGAAACTGCCATGCCCACTGCCCTATACCGCTTCATCCTCGCCGCCCTGCTGTTGCTACCCCTCGCCGCACACGCCAGCGACGCCGAAGACTTCATCAACGCCAACCCGATGCAACAAGCCAAGCTGCTCCAGGACTGGGCCGCCCAGCCCGACCCGGCGCGCATCGAGCTGGTGGACGCCCTGCAACAAGGCCAGATCAGCGTCAACGGCGAAACCAAGACCGTACGCCTGAACAACCGCCTGCGCGGCCTGATCGACAACGTGCAAGCCAGCCAGGAATTGCTCGCTGCCGACCCCAAGGTGCGCCTTGCCGCCGCCCAGACTCTGCAAAAAAGTGCACAACCTGCGCAGCTGAAATTCCTCGACCAGCAACTCGCCGGCGAAACCAATGATGACGTACACACAGCCCTCAGTCTCGCCCTGGCCAACCTGCAACTGGTAGACCCCGACCCGGCCGTGCGCCTGGCCGCCGTGCGCTTGCTCGGCGGCACCGGCGACCCGCTGGCCCGCACTCGCCTGGAAGCCTTGCTCGCTCCCGGCGTCGAAGCCGACGCCACGGTGCACACCGCCGCCGAGACCAGCCTGGCCCAGGTCAAACGCAAACTGATGGTGGGCGAGATTCTCGGCCAGGCCTTCAGCGGCATGTCCCTGGGCTCGATCCTGCTGCTGGCGGCGCTCGGCCTGGCGATCACCTTCGGCCTGCTCGGGGTGATCAACATGGCCCACGGCGAGATGCTGATGCTCGGCGCCTACTCCACCTATGTGGTGCAGTTGCTGATGCAGCGCTACGTGCCCCAGGCCATCGAGTTCTACCCGCTGATCGCGCTGCCGGTGGCGTTTTTTGTCACCGCCGCCATCGGCATGGCCCTGGAGCGCACGGTGATTCGTCACCTCTACGGCCGCCCGCTGGAAACCCTGCTCGCCACCTGGGGCATCAGCCTGATGCTGATCCAACTGGTGCGCCTGGTGTTCGGTGCGCAGAACGTTGAAGTGGCCAACCCCGAGTGGCTGTCCGGCGGGATCCAGGTGCTGCCCAACCTGGTGCTGCCGTACAACCGCATCGTGATCATCGCCTTCGCGCTGTTCGTGGTGGTGCTGACTTGGCTGCTGCTGAACAAGACGCGCCTGGGCCTCAACGTGCGGGCCGTCACCCAGAACCGCAACATGGCCGCCTGCTGCGGCGTGCCCACCGGACGCGTGGACATGCTCGCCTTTGGCCTCGGCTCCGGCATAGCGGGCCTCGGTGGCGTGGCCCTGAGCCAGATCGGCAACGTCGGCCCGGACCTCGGCCAGAGCTACATCATCGACTCGTTCCTGGTGGTGGTGCTCGGTGGTGTCGGCCAGTTGGCCGGTAGCGTCATGGCCGCCTTCGGCCTGGGGATAGCCAACAAGATTCTTGAACCGCAGATCGGTGCCGTGCTCGGCAAGATCCTGATCCTCGCGCTGATCATTCTGTTCATCCAGAAACGCCCGCAAGGACTCTTCGCACTGAAAGGACGGGTGATCGACTGATGAACCAGCCATTGATGCTTACGGCCGCGCAAAAGGCCGGCCCCAAGGTGACCGTCGCGGTCGGTGCAGTGGTGCTGATCCTGCTGCTGGCGCTGCCGTTGTTCTCGCTGTTGTCACCGGAAAATCCGCTGCACGTTTCCGCCTATACCCTGACGTTGGTGGGCAAGATTCTGTGCTACGCCATCGTCGCCCTGGCGCTGGACCTGGTGTGGGGTTATGCCGGGATGTTGTCCCTCGGGCACGGCCTGTTCTTTGCGCTGGGCGGTTATGCCATGGGCATGTACCTGATGCGCCAGGCGTCCGGCGATGAGCTGCCGGCGTTCATGACCTTTTTGTCGTGGACCGAGTTGCCGTGGTACTGGACCGGCACCAGCCACTTCCTCTGGGCAATGTGCCTGGTGGTGTTGGCGCCGGGATTGCTGGCGCTGGTGTTCGGATTCTTCGCCTTCCGCTCACGGATCAAGGGCGTGTACTTCTCGATCATGACCCAGGCCCTGACCTTCGCCGGGATGCTGTTGTTCTTCCGCAACGAGACCGGGTTTGGTGGCAATAACGGCTTTACCAATTTCCGCAGCATCCTCGGGTTTGGCATCACCGAGCCGGGCACGCGAGCGGCGCTGTTTGTGGCTACCGTGGTGTTGTTGGTGGCGAGCCTGTTCATCGGCTGGCGCCTGGCCCAGAGCAAGTTCGGCCGGGTGCTGACGGCACTTCGGGATGCGGAAAATCGCCTGATGTTCTGCGGCTACGACCCGCGCGGCTTCAAGCTGTTCGTGTGGGTGTTGAGCGCGGTGCTGTGTGGTTTGGCGGGCGCGTTGTATGTGCCGCAAGTGGGCATCATCAACCCCAGCGAAATGTCGCCGACCAACTCCATCGAGGCCGCTGTGTGGGTGGCCCTCGGCGGGCGTGGAACCTTGATCGGCCCGCTGCTGGGCGCCGGTGTGGTCAACGGCATGAAGAGCTGGTTCACCGTGGCGTTTCCTGAGTATTGGCTGTTCTTCCTCGGTGCGCTGTTCATCATCGTCACCCTGTATTTGCCCAAGGGTGTGATTGGCCTGCTGAAGAAGAGGGGCGACCAATGAGGATCACAGCGACGGCCGAATTTATGCTCGAACCTATCCTTGAACCCAATAAAGACCAAGGCAGCGCCCGCGATGCCATTGGCCTCGGCCAGGCTGCCGGCAAAGGCCTGAACACCCGCCACGGCACGATCCTGACCCTGGAAGACATCAGCGTCAGCTTCGACGGCTTCAAGGCGTTGAACGACTTGAACCTGTACATCGGCGTCGGCGAATTGCGCTGCATCATCGGCCCCAACGGCGCGGGCAAGACCACGCTGATGGACGTGATCACCGGCAAGACCCGGCCCAGCCACGGCAAGGCCTGGTTCGGCGAAACCCTCGACCTGACGAGCATGAGCGAAGTGCAGATCGCCCAGGCCGGCATCGGTCGCAAGTTCCAGAAGCCCACGGTATTCGAAGCCCTCAGCGTGTTTGAAAACCTGGAGCTGGCGCAGAAGACCGACAAATCGGTGTGGGCCAGCCTGCGGGCGCGCTTGAGTGGCGAGCAGAAAGACCGCATCAGCGAAGTGCTCGACACCATCCGCCTCACCGCTTCAGTCAATCGCCCGGCCGGCTTGCTGTCCCACGGCCAGAAACAGTTCCTGGAAATCGGCATGCTGCTGATGCAAGACCCGCAACTGTTGCTGCTGGATGAACCGGTGGCGGGCATGACCGATGCCGAAACCGAGTTCACCGCCGAGCTGTTCAAGCGCCTGGCGGGCAAGCATTCGCTGATGGTGGTGGAACACGACATGGGCTTTGTCGGCTCGATTGCCGACCACGTGACGGTGTTGCACCAGGGCAGCGTGCTGGCCGAAGGGTCGCTGGAACAGGTGCAGGAAAATGAGCGGGTGATCGAGGTTTACCTCGGCCGCTGAACCTGATCGTTCCCACGCTCCGCGTGGGAACGCATCCGGTGACGCTCTGCGTCACACGGCGGACGCGGAGCGTCCATTGCGGCATTCCCACGCAGAGCGTGGGAACGATCATTAAGGGGAACTGAACATGCTGCAAGTCGACAAGCTGCACCAGTACTACGGCGGTAGCCACATCCTGCGCGGGCTTTCCTTTGAGGTAAAAGTCGGCGAAGTCACCTGCCTGCTGGGCCGCAACGGCGTGGGCAAGACCACCTTGCTCAAGTGCCTGATGGGTTTGCTGCCGGCCAAGGAAGGTGCGGTGAACTGGGAAGGCCGCGCCATTACCGGCTTCAAGCCGCACCAGCGGGTGCACGCCGGTATCGCTTACGTGCCCCAGGGCCGGGAGATTTTTGGCCGCCTGACAGTGGAAGAAAACCTGCTGATGGGCCTGTCACGCTTCCCCGGCTCCGAAGCCAAGGAAGTGCCCGCCTTCATCTACGAGCTGTTCCCGGTGCTGCTGCAAATGAAGCAACGCCGGGGTGGTGACTTGTCCGGCGGCCAGCAACAGCAGCTGGCTATCGGTCGGGCCCTGGCCAGCCGCCCGCGCCTGCTGATCCTCGATGAACCCACCGAAGGCATCCAGCCGTCGGTGATCAAGGAGATCGGCGCGGTGATCAAAAAGCTCGCGGCACGCGGCGACATGGCGATTCTGCTGGTGGAGCAGTTCTATGATTTTGCCGCGGAACTGGCCGACCAGTACCTGGTGATGTCCCGGGGCGAAATCGTCCAGCAGGGGCGTGGAGAAAATATGGAAAGCGAGGGTGTGCGCGGGCTCGTTACGATCTAATCTGTAGCGTCCTAACGATAAGCACTGACCATGACCCTACCTGCCCCCACCGCGCTGTTCACCCCAAGCTGGCACGCCGAGCTGGAACTCGGCTACGCGCGTTTCGGCGACACCACGCGCCCAGTGATGCGCCGCCACCTCGGCCCACTGCGGGTGCAAAAGCATCTGTACGCCGAAGGCCCCGAGGTGTGCCAGCACATCATCGTGCACCCGCCGGGCGGGATTGCCGGCGGTGATCGTCTCGATATCAGCGCCCATGTCGCCGAAGGTGCGTGGGCGCAACTGACCAGCCCCGGCGCGGCCAAGTGGTACCGCGCCGGCGGGCCGGCGTATCAGAAACTGGAGCTGACGGTTGAGGCGGGCGCGACGCTGGAATGGCTGCCGCAGGAGACCATCGTGTTCAGCGCCGCCCAGGCCGAACTCACCACCCGCATCGACCTGCAAGGCGATGCCCGGCTGTTTTACTGGGACGTGGTCGCCCTCGGGCGCCCCGCCAGCGGCGAGCGTTTCGACCTCGGGCACTTCCAGTCGCACCTGGATATCCGCCGCGACGGCCAGTTGATTTGGCATGAGCGCCAGCGCATTGTGGGCGCCGACGGTTTGCTCGACTCACCCATCGGGCTGGACGGGCAACCGGTGTTTGCGACCTTGCTGGTGACCGGCGAAATCGACCCTGAACTGCTCGAACAATGTCGCTCCCTGCCCCACCCGGTACGCGGCGACCTGACCCAATTGCCCGGCCTGCTGGTGGCCCGCTGCCTGGCCAGTGAAGCGCTGCTGGCGCGAGCCTGGCTGATCGCACTGTGGCGCCTGCTGCGCCCGGCCGTGTTGGGCCGCGAGGCTGTATCACCGAGAATCTGGAGCACATGAAGATCAAAAGTCGACCCTGTTCCCTGTGGGAGCCGGGCTTGCCCGCGATGGCATCACCTCGGTACATCAGACATACCGAGTCGTCAGCATCGCAGGCAAGCCAGCTCCCACATAAAGCAGCTTTCACATCGGATCTTCAGTGTTTTTATGAATATTGTTTGAAGGACCTTGAACGATGGACCTGACCCCACGGGAAAAAGACAAACTGCTGATCTTCACCGCCGGCCTGGTGGCCGAGCGGCGGTTGGCGCGCGGTGTGAAGCTCAACTACCCGGAAACCATCGCCTACATCTCCGCCGCGTTGATGGAAGGCGCCCGCGATGGCCGCACCGTGGCCGAGCTGATGCACTTCGGCACCACCCTGCTCACCCGCGAACAGGTGATGGAAGGCATCCCGGAAATGATCCCGGACATCCAGGTGGAAGCCACCTTCCCCGACGGCACCAAGCTGGTCACCGTCCACCAACCCATCGCCTGAGGCCCGACCATGTCCTTTTTGATTCGTGATGCGGTGCACGCCGATTTGCCAGGGATTCGCGATATCTACAACGACGCGGTGCTCAACACCACGGCGATCTGGAACGAACAACCGGTAGACCTGGGCAACCGCCAGGCCTGGTTCAGCGCTCGTCAGTCACAGTTTTACCCGGTCCTGGTGGCCGTCGAAGACGAGCAGGTCATCGGCTATGCCTCGTTTGGCGACTGGCGGCCTTTTGAGGGTTTTCGCCATACCGTCGAACACTCGGTGTACGTGCGCAACGACCAGCGCGGCAAGGGCCTCGGCCCCCAGCTGATGCAGGTGCTGATCGAGCGGGCGAAAACCTGCGACAAACACGTGATGGTCGCCGCCATCGAAAGCGGCAACCAGGCCTCGATCCGCCTGCATGAGCGCCTGGGTTTCATCACCACCGGGCAGATGCCCCAGGTCGGCACCAAGTTCGGGCGCTGGCTGGACCTGACCTTCATGCAACTGACGCTCAACCCAGGCGCTGTGCCGCCCAAGGAGTGACACTGATGAACGCCCAACTGCGTCGAGTCAATGCCGAAAGTTTTGCCCATTACCGCCCGGGTTTGATTGAGCTGTTGCTGGACGCCGTGAGGCACGGCGCATCGGTGGGTTTCATGGCCGACTTCGATGAGGCCCAGGCCAACACCTATCTCAATGGCGTGCTGGTCAGCCTCACCGATGGCAGCCTGCTGCTGTGGGTGGTGGTGCGTGATGAGCACGTCATCGCCAGCGTGCAATTGGCGCTATGCATGAAAGCCAACGGCCTGAACCGCGCCGAAGTGCAGAAGCTGCTGGTGCACAGCGAGGCCCGGCGCCGTGGCCTTGGCCAGCAACTGATGAGCGCCCTGGAACTGAGCGCCCGCCAGTACAAACGCGGGCTGCTGTACCTGGACACCGAAGCCGGCTCCGGCGCCGAAGCCTTCTACCAGTCGCTGCGTTATACCAAGATCGGTGAATTGCCCGACTACTGCCAAAGCCCGGACGGGCGCTACACCCCGACCGCCATCTACTTCAAGACCCTGGGGCAACCTGCATGATTCCTGGCGAATTTCAGATCCAGCCTGGCGACATCGAACTCAACGTGGGCCGGCGCACCGCCACCCTGAGCGTAGCCAACAGCGGCGACCGGCCGATCCAGGTTGGTTCCCACTATCACTTTTTCGAAACCAACGACGCACTGACGTTCGACCGTGCCGCCAGCCGTGGCATGCGCCTGAACATCCCGGCCGGCACCGCCGTGCGCTTTGAGCCGGGGCAGAGTCGTGAAGTGGAACTGGTTGAGCTGAGTGGCAAACGCCGGGTGTTCGGGTTTGCCGGGCGCATCATGGGCGACCTGGATTAATGATCGTTCCCACGCTCTGCGTGGGCATGCATCCTGTGACGCTCCGCGTCACGACCTTCAAGAGCGGACGCAGAGCGTCCAGGGCGACATTCCCACGCAGAGCGTGGGAACGATCAGGAACTAAACACATGAAGATTTCCAGACAAGCCTACGCCGACATGTACGGCCCCACCGTTGGTGACAAGGTCCGCCTGGCCGACACCGAGCTGTTCGTCGAAGTCGAACAGGACTTCACCGTCTACGGCGAAGAAGTGAAGTTCGGCGGCGGCAAGGTGATCCGTGATGGCCAGGGCCAGAGCCAACTGCTTGCCCATGAGGTGGTCGACACCCTGATCACCAACGCGCTGATCATCGACCACTGGGGCATCGTCAAGGCTGACGTCGGCCTGAAAAACGGCCGCATCGCCGCCATCGGCAAGGCCGGCAACCCGGACATCCAGCCCGGCGTGACCATCTGTGTCGGCGCCAGCACCGAAGTGATTGCCGGTGAGGGCATGATCCTCACCGCCGGCGGCATCGATACCCACATCCACTTCATTTGCCCGCAGCAAATCGAAGAAGCACTGACCAGCGGCGTCACCACCATGATCGGCGGCGGCACCGGGCCGGCCACCGGCACCAACGCCACCACCTGCACCTCCGGCCCATGGCACCTGGCGCGCATGCTCCAGGCCTCCGACTCGTTCCCGATGAACATCGGCTTCACCGGCAAGGGCAACGCCAGCCTGCCGGAGCCGTTGATCGAACAAGTGAAGGCCGGTGCCATTGGCTTGAAGCTGCACGAGGACTGGGGCACCACGCCGGCGAGCATCGACAACTGCCTGAGCGTCGCCGACGAGTACGACGTGCAGGTGGCGATCCACAGCGACACCCTCAACGAATCCGGCTTTGTCGAAACCACCCTCGCCGCCTTCAAGGGCCGCACCATCCACACCTACCACACCGAAGGTGCCGGTGGCGGTCACGCGCCAGACATCATCAAGGCCTGTGGCTTCCCCAACGTGCTGCCCAGCTCCACCAACCCAACCCGGCCGTTCACCCGCAACACCATCGACGAACACCTGGACATGTTGATGGTGTGCCATCACCTGGACCCGAGCATTGCCGAAGACGTGGCCTTTGCCGAAAGCCGCATCCGCCGCGAGACGATTGCCGCCGAAGACATCCTTCACGACCTCGGCGCCTTCTCGATGATCAGCTCCGACAGCCAGGCCATGGGGCGGGTCGGCGAAGTGATCACGCGTACCTGGCAGACCGCCGACAAGATGAAAAAACAGCGCGGCCCGTTGCCTGGCGACGGCGAAGGCAATGACAACTTCCGCGCCAAACGCTACATCGCCAAGTACACCATCAACCCGGCGATTACCCACGGCATCAGCCACGAAGTGGGCTCGATTGAAGTGGGCAAGTGGGCCGACCTGGTGCTGTGGCGCCCGGCGTTTTTCGGGATCAAGCCAACCCTGATTCTCAAGGGCGGCGCGATTGCCTCAAGCCTGATGGGCGACGCCAATGCCTCGATCCCGACGCCGCAACCGGTGCACTACCGCCCGATGTTCGCCAGCTTCGGCAGCTCGCTGCACGCCACCAGCCTGACCTTTATCAGCCAGGCGGCGTTGGCGGCAGGCCTGCCGGAGCAGTTGGGGTTGAAGAAGCAGATCGCCGTGGTCAAGGGTTGCCGCGCGGTGCAGAAAACCGACTTGATCCACAACGATTACCTGCCGGATATCGAGGTTGACCCGCAGACCTACCAGGTCAAGGCCGATGGAGTATTGCTGTGGTGTGAGCCTGCGGATGTGTTGCCGATGGCGCAGCGTTACTTTCTGTTCTGAAGCGCGATTTCCAGAGCCTCGTCAGTGAGCCTCTGGAGAATCGCCTTGCGCTCCTCGTGCAGTTTCACCGCAAGCGCATCATAGACGTCCTGGTGCATGGGCGTGCCGGGAGGAAAATCCTCAACCGACTTGTCCAGCATCAGGGCCGAATTGCGCAGGGTATTGCGCAGGGCCATCTTCTGCGACTCAAGCAATCGACCATTGGCCGCCAGATCATTCAGGGCACTCGTCAAGTCTTCCAGCGCCGCCCTTTTGCGCGTCAGCCAGACAAAGGCCGCGGGCGTCGAACGCTCAAGGTACTCACCCCAGAAGTCCAGCTCGACGAGCGCATCCCTGAGCAGGTCGCCCTCCTCCAATGCCATGACCCGATCAAAAGCATCGTCCAGCATCTGCGGGGTGACGTCGGGTTCCGGGTACATCACATCCGCTGATTGCCAGGGCAGCTCAAGCCGTTGGGCCAACCCGGTGGAAAACGCCAGATGGACCCCCACTTCGTCGATAGCCCGTTCGGGGTTTCCAGCAGAGTCGGTTCCCCGGTCTCGATCATTGGGGAACTTGCGGCCTTGCTCACCCAATGCCGCCACCCGGGCGCGAGCAATTTCTCCCAGCTTGTTGAGCCGGGTCCTGCCTTTGGCCACCGTCAACATCAGTTGCTCGACCACGTCGGGGTGAGGGTTGGTCCAAGCCTCATACACCATCACTTCGATCCCCATGGCATTGAACAATTGGGCACCCGCATCAACGCAGCTGGTAGGCGCCCTCGCCATGTCGAAAAGCTTCTCACGCAGCCGGGTGTCGTCGTACATGGCGCGCAACATTCGCCAGACCTTGGCCGTAAGGTCTTGCGCGAAGTCCTCCGACATTGCATCGGCAGACTCGCTCAACTTGCGGATTTCGTTAAAAAACGGTTCGGCGCCCCTGGACTCTTCCAAGGCATTCCATAGGGGCTGCAAGTCCCTCCACTGCATGTCGGTGAGGCCGGACTTCCATTGGATGCTGTCCTGCATCCCTCGGGGTGGAAACTGCCGCTCCGGGTCCATACCTACAGATGCAATGTACTGCTTGAGCTGGCGAAGGCCTTCGGGCGTCAGCAAGGAGCGAGTAACACGGGTGCGCGCAAGAATCGCAGCCTGCGCTGAACCTGGCTCGACTATCGGCACCTCGAGCGCATTACCTTCCAGGTCCAGGTTGAACTCGCGAGGTCGAGGCCTGGCGAAGATCCCAATGGGCCAACCACGCTGCCCGGTATCGCCCAATGAAACGTGATACAGCCGGCGCATCCGGCTGATGTCCGGCGCCATGCCCAGCGGATTGGACTCCAGCTCGAGTGTCTGGAGCCGGGTGAGGTTCTTCAATCGGTTGACGGCCGCGACGTCCAGCACAATCTCGTTATCCGCCAGTATCAACGTCTCAAGCCTGGGCAGATGCTCAAGCAACAGGGGCAGGCGAGTGAGCTGGTTGTCTTCCAGGTTGAGGGTGCGCAAGCCGCGAAAGGGAGCCAGGAAAGGCTCGACGGCATTGGTCAGTTCCGCACTGGATATTTCCAGGTAAGTGACATGATCAAAGTTGGCGCTCAGCGCCGGAAGCGACGCCAACTGAGGTTGTATGTCAATCTCGCTCACTTCGATCTTCTGGCCCAGGGGATTGCCGGAACTATCCACATCAACCTCACCGTTACGCCTCCAGGCGCGAATCAACACCTTGCGCAGTTCTTTACGGATGGCACGCTGCTCTCGGTATTCAGCGCTATTGGCCTCACCAAAGCCCTGGATCGGTGATGCTTCCCAGGTCTCCAAGGTGGAACGGAGCATTTCGTACTCCTGCTCCAGAGAGATGAGCCAGGTGTCGTCGGCCGGCGTGTAAGGTGCACGCAGTTGGGTAATCTGCACTTCGTCAAAAGTGGGGTAAAGGGCTTTGATACGCTGGCGAACGTTGTGCTCCCAGGAGCCCGCACCACGACCACTCCAGGCATAACCGATCCGCCCGCGAGAAGAGCGCTGCGGCGAAATGAAAAAGGGTGAGCCCAACGGTTGCATGCCCAGCACCTTGCGCAGGCCGGCACGGGACAGGGCGTGCTGTTGAATCAACCTTCCAAGTTGTGGCCCCTGCCCGACCTCTGGCAACCCCACGGACTGGCGATGGGCCTCCGGCAGTGCGTGCTGCAAGGAATCGTACAAGCTATCGACCCCATGTAACTCGTTGCCCTGGGTGTCAAACACCTGATACTGACCATCGCCCACTCGCACCAGCAGTTTGAGGTTGCTGGACCCAGGCAGGCCATAGCTGGCACGCAGGCGCCCGCTCACCGAGCCTTCGTGCACTTCAATGCGCAGGCTGTCCCGCCAACCGGGAAGGTGCTCAAGGGTATTGAGCACCAGGGCTTCAGTGTCAGCATTGGCCAACGCATCCAGGTACAGCCCTTCATACGCCCGGGCCAGGCGCAATTCCCCAAGTTTCTGGCGCGCTTGCTGCGCCAGCTCCAGGGGAATCTTGCGATTGTTGACCAGGCTCGCCCTCTGCGAGGGGCTGGCACCTTCCAGCAGTTCCTCGACCATGACCGGTGGCAGGCTTTTGAAGTCGCGCGCGAACAGTTGCAGTTCGGCGCTGCCAGGCGATGACCGCCCGAGGTAAAGGCTGTCGAACACCCGCCGCAGGGACTGTTTGGCATAGATTCCCAGGCGAGCCTGCAACGCCTGGCTACGCAGCGCGGCCCCGTAAGGCATGTGTTGGCCGAGCAGGTTTTTAAGCTGCTCCTCGGGCAAACTCTCGACGATCAACGCCGGCAGCTTGCCGCCGAACAGGTCTATGCGGCTGATGCTGATCAGTTCCGTCCCGGGCGCATGAGGTTGGCCATACAACGCAGCTGTCCTGCTGGCGCCATGGCCGTCAAATACTTCGATGGTCCTGCCGGGCGGCCAGCCGGTCATTTCCACCATCAACGACGCGGCGTAGCTACCCAGGTCCATCGACATCGACCCCGCAAGGATCTGCCCACTCAAGCTTTCGGCACGCCCGTAAGCCCGCATGCGCACCGCCGTATCGAGTGTGATTGCCTGCGTGGGCTCGCTTTCCACGTACAGCCGGCGCATCACGCTTTCGTCGGTGTCACTGATCTTGCGCACCTGCTCCAACTGCGTATCGCTCAGGCCTTCCATTACATGGCTCAGTCGCCGCATCAGCGGAACACCTTGCCACGTCAGGGGCTCATCGGCCTCATGGGTCCAGGCGCCAGAACCGTTGTTGACGATCTGAGGCTCATACGCCTCGGGCCTGCTGGGGTGCTGGACCCGGTACACGCCCGGTTCGTCTTGCGCGGTCACGGCGTAGCGATTGCCGTCCACCGACACCACCTGGCGCCCATTGACGGTATGTAGTCCCGCCTGGTCGGGAACCGAGCCTGCCGGCAGTCGGATGTCCTGCGCATAGGGCGCAAGGTCCGGCTTCCACAAGCGGGCCTTGCCCGACGGCAGCCTGACCGCCTTGAGTCCTTCGATAAACGGCGACACGCTGATATGCAACGCAGCGCCGCCCACCGCCAGTTGCGCGAGATTTTCCAGCACGTCAGCGATATGCGCCCAGCCGGCCTCGCGGTCACCCTGGCCGAGTTCAACCACGCCCTCCAGCACTTCGTACAGCAGTTGCCCGGCCGTGACCACCGCCATCAGTGCACCCAAGGGCGGAATGAACATCGACACCAGGTTCAAGGTGAACAGGCCGATGTTCATCAGATGCGCCATCCGCCGGTCGTGGCCAGCCGCGTCGGTGTGAGCGGTGGGTATCGCCATGCTCAACCCATCGTCGAGTGCGCGCTTGCGCATGTCGGCGTACAGCTCGTCCCAAGGGTCGACATCGATCCACAGCCCCTTGATCGGGTGGGCGTTGAGGTTCAGGTTTGGCTGGTCCTGCGGCGTGCGGCTGATATGTCGCGGGGACTTTATGACGGCGTTGATCGCCTGGAGTTCGGTAAGGGATTTTCTAGCGTAGTACTGTCGCCACGCTGGATCAGGGCCCAGGGCCACGCGCCCTTGCGGTTCATCGACGCGTTTCTCGGTGAACCGCCCGTAGTAGTAAGCCAGGTATTTTTTCCCGATGAACCGTGAGAAAAACTGTTGGTGGGCCGTGACCTGAACCCCCCTGCTGTCCCAATAGTCCTCTGGCCTGTAAGCGGTCAGCTCACGGGTCGTTTCCTCTGCATAGTCGGCAAAGGTTTCGTAGCGCTTGACGGGGTGCTCGGGGTGGTCGGGGATGTAGACGATAAGCCAGGTGCCATACCCATGCTCCACGCTCGGGTCGATCATGAGGCAGCCGTGCATTTGCAGTTCCATGATACTGGGCCAGCGGTGCCAGACCTGCTTGCCTTCGTGCTTGATGCGTCGCTCGCCATTGGCGATGCGCAGCAGTAGCGCGTAGTCGTCGCTGCGAATATCACCTTTGAGCAACGCCACGTAGGCGGCGGCTCTGAAGGCGTCCTTTTGCCGGGTGATAAAGCGTTCACGCAGCAGGTTCCTGGACACGGTTTGCACGGGCAGCAGGTAGGTGGTGAGGTGTTCCTGGTACAGCCTGCCCAGGTCCAGGTCGCGGCATAACCGGGCGAAGGTCTCGATCGTCAGGGTCGTGGTATGGCGCTCGAAACGGCCATCCGCGCCGGGAGCGGTGATAAAGCCTGAAGCACTGTCGAAGAACCCGGCGCGGGTCTCGCGCGCTTCAAAATTGTTCAAGGCCGCTTGCAACAGGGACAAAGTCTTGGTCCGGTAGCCTGTCGCTAGACCTTCGACCGGTACATAGAGGCGCAGATGCACCTGGTTGACGTCCAGCTCAAACCCGGCGGCCTTCAACGCGGCTTCAAGCAATGGCCGGGCGAAGGCGTTGACCTCTTGCACCTTGCCGGTCGCTTGCTCCAGTGCAGTGTGAGACTTGATGCTCGCCTCCAACAGGTTTTGCAGCGCAGCCTTCTGTGCCGGGGTGGTGGCCGCATACCAGGCGGGGATCTCTGGCTTGGCCTGCGTGATGGCTGCACGCAGGGCAGGAGATGCGCTGACCAGGCTTTCGGGGATGGCGGCTTTGATCTGTGCATAGTGACGCCCTTCGCCGCCCGGCAGGAGCGAGGAGGAGGCTTGAGGTGCTGGCATAAACGAGTACCGATAGGGAAATTAAGGCAATGACCTTAATCAGTCGCCCCCGGCACTCGGCGGTAGCTATTTGAACGGATTGCCCCCCATGGACGAACACTCAAAAAGCGCTGGCAGGCTTGATGCACACGGGGGGATTTCCATGGGGTAATTAAGTCGTCGATCCATAGGTAATCCGGGGCCGATGCGTTAACTATTGCGTGCTATCCAGCGGCTTTTCGACTTATTAATCCACAGCGGTTTTCAGTAGCCTTTTTCCTTTGCTTACCCAAAGGAATGCCCCCATGCAGGATGCCCCCTCCGTTACTCCCCTCTCATCTTCCGACGACAACAGTGCGTTCATTCGCCAGGCCATTCCGGACTGGCTGGTACAGGCGCCGGCCCACCGCATAGAAGCGTTGAAACAGGCCAGGCTCGAACAGGCGCAGTGGATGGACAGCTTGTCGCCGCTGCAGCGAAGAACCTTGAAGGCGTTCAATGAAACCAGTTTCAAATCCCAACACGCGGTGGATAAACACCTGGCCAACGTCCAGGCACTCAAGCCCTTCGCCATAGGCCTGCTCAACGGCGCGCTGAAAGAACAATTCAACCTCACCGTGGATGTCGAAGGCACCTCTCTTCGTTTGTATGAGCCGCTGAGGCTCGGCACCCTGGGGATCAAGGCCGGCGAATACAAAGTACTGGAGGTGTCGCTGGTGCAGGCTGCCCTGCATAACTTTGAAGCCAGTGAAGGTGAAGACGGCGCATTCGATCCTGCCTCCGGGTTCACCCAATACCCGGACCGGGAAGGCGCCTCTCCCAGGATCAGCCCGGCGCTGACCGTACCCGCCTTTATCAGGCTGTGCCGTACGCTGGACGTGGGTGCCCGCTACCAGGCGCACCTCAAGGAAACATTACTGCCCACCGACGAGACGGCCGCCACCCGGTTGCGCGACGCCGTGATCACCAGCCAGAAGGATGCCCTCAGGGCTGCGGCGTACCTGGCGCTGCTCAAGCAGGACATTCTCCCGGATGACTTCACCATGGTGCTCAAGGTGGTCGACGGCGAACGCAACCCGACGCTGGGCGGCAAGCCGGTGTGGTTCAGTTGCCTGAGCGTGATGGACCGCGCGCTCATGGGGAGCGTGGTGTTTACACCGGTGGAAAAATATCGCTATGCCACCGACTTCATCGTCTACCTGCCCCACGATCCGGAGCACCCGCTCAAGCGCTACAACAGCCTTGATGCGCTGAAAACCGAACTGAACCGCCAGTGGGTGGCGCGCGACAAAGCGCCAAGCGAATCCGGCAATAACAACCGCCCGACGCCCACGAGCTACCAGCATTTTTTCAGCCAGTTTCTCAATGAGCATGACAAGCCGGCGTTCTTCAACCGGTTTACCGAACCCGCTGCGGACTCCACCGCCGCCGTCGACGCAGTAGCGCGTTCGCCGGTGACCCAGACAATGCTGCAACTGGCCTTCCCGGTATTGACTACGACGGTCATGCCCCAGTCGCTTCCGCCCCCGAAAGCCGGCTGCAGGGTGGTGAAGACGGGCGCTCCCGACCTGTACCTGATGGTGGTCTCAAGACAGGGCCTGTGGGCTGACAACGTCGACCTGTGGGCCAACCTGTTTGAGCATGGCCGCGACAAGGCCCTCGGCGATGCGCGCGACCAGGCAGTGCCCACCGCCGAGGTCGACGCCCGGGTGCGCGGGCAAAAAATCGCCCGTTGGCTGGAGGCCGGCGCTACCGTGCTCGGCCTGGGACTGGCGTTCGTCCCGGTGCTCGGCGAAATCATGCTGGCCGCCATGGCGGGCCAATTGCTCTACGAAACCTTCGAAGGTGTGATCGACTGGGGCGAAGGCGACCGGGACACGGCCAAGACGCACTGGTTCGACGTCGCGCAAAACCTGGCCGCCATGGCGCTGCTGGCCGGTGCGGGGAAAGGCCTGCAAAAACTCGCGGCACCGCCTACACCCGCGTTGGTACAAGGGCTCAAGCCGGTGCGTTTGCCAGGTGGCGAGCTACGGCTGTGGAAGCCGGACCTTACGCCTTATCGCAGCCCCGTCGTATTGCCCAAGGACGCCACGTTTGATGACCTGGGCTTGCACAGCCACGACCAGCAGCCGCTGCTGCCCCTCGACGATCACCTGTATGCCGTCAAACCCGAGCCCGACGGCGACACCTATCGCATACAACACCCCACACGCTCCGACGCTTATGCCCCGCAGGTGGCGCATAACGGCGCAGGTGCCTGGCTGCATGAAGGCGAAGAACCGCTGACCTGGGACGGCCCGGCGCTGATGCGCCGCCTGGGTTGTCGCACACGGGGCTTGAGCGACGCACAACTGGAACAGGCACGCCTGGCCAGTGGCACTCGCGCCGATCAACTGCGCCAACTGCATGTGGACCTGCAACCGCCGCCCGCCCTGTTGAGTGACAGCCTGGCGCGCTTTGGCATCCATCAGCGGATCGAGACGTTTATCGAGAAGATGGGCAGTGACGACCCGCTGGATTATGCGCTGGCCGACCCGGCGATCACCGAGCGCGTGGTGGCGCACCGAGGCTTGACCTATCCGGCGGTCCTCGACCCGACTCCCCGGGTGCTGGACGAACAGACGATGCTGTGGCGCCGCGAAGTTGCCCAGGCTGCCCGGGACAGTCGGACCTCGCTGTTCGACGCGGATTACCGCGCCCATAACCTGACCCGCTCGCCCCCGGTACAGCAGCTCATGGACAGGTTTTCCGGCCTGCCGGCGGAGGTTGCCAGGCAGTTGCTGGAAACCGCCACGGACGCGGATTTAACTGCGCTGAGTGGCCATCAGCAGTTGTCACCAAGGCTCACCGCCCTAGCGCGCGAGAGCCAGCAGCAAGTGCGCATGGCACGGGCCTATGAAGGCTTGTTCCTCGACACCCTGCAGAGCCAGGACAGCCTGCGCTTGGCCCTGCATACCCTGCCCAGCTTGCCGGGTTGGGACCCGAGCCTGCGGGTGGAAATCCGCTTGGGCAGCGAACAGGGCCCCCTGATCGACGCCGTCGGCCCAGAGGCCGACGCACTGCCGTTGGTGCTGGCGATGGGTGAAGACGGAGCGTTCGGCGCCACCGACCTGTATGGCGCCGTTCTGGCACGCCTTGAACAGGGCCAGCGTCGAGTACTTGGCGAAGCCGCACGGGACGCCGGCACCCTGAAGCAGCGGGTGCGGCAAACGCCATTGGCCCGGGACGAGCTGCGCTCGGTGCTGCTGGAATACCCGATGCTGCGCAAACCCTTGGCAGGAGACCTGCGCCTGCGGGGCGGCTCCCCGCTGCACAAACTCACTCAATTGCGCAGCACCCATACGCGGGTGCGCAAGCTGTATCCGGGGTTCAGCGACGAGCAGGCCACAGCCTTCATCGAGACCCTCGGGAGCGATGCGCGCACTGAATTGACGCGCCGGGAAGACCAGTACGCCGCCCTCAAACGCGCACTCAAGGACTGGGTGAATCGCAGTGCCCGAGAAGATACGAGCCGGCGTCCATTTGAGGTAAACCCGGGAGGCCGGGAGCAGTCAGTGGCCGATGCATTGAGAGATTGCTGGCGCCGACAGACCGTGGACCGTGCCGGGGCCTACACCGGGCGCCGACTGGAAATCAGCGCCCAGGTGAACCTGCCCAAACTCAACGCCGATTTTGCCCATGTCGAGGAGTTGGTTCTCGACTACGTGAGCTTCAGCGACGGCCCCGGGCAGTTCCTTGGCAACTTCCCCAATCTGAAACGTTTGACCCTCAAACAAGTCGGCGGTATCGGACGCCACACGCTGACCGAACTGCCCGAAGCAATCACGGCCATAAAGGCGCTGACGCACCTGGACCTGTCGAAAAATGCCATCCGCCTGAGCGAAATCAGCGCCGGCCAACTGGCCGGCCTGAGCCGCCTGGAAGAACTGTGCCTGAACGACAACCCCTTGGGCACCCTGCCGGATTTCAGCCCGCTGCTACGACTGCGAAAGCTGGAGCTGCGTGACACCCGGATCAATCAGTGGCCCACAGGCCTGCTGGAACTGCCGGAGCTGAGAGAAGTCGACCTGTCCGGCAATCACCTGAGCGCGGTGCCCGACAGCCTGCTCAACCCAGCCCCCGAAAACGTGGAAGCCAGCATCCGTCTCAACCGCATGACCCGCCTGCGTGACAACCCATTCACCCCGCAAGCCAATCAGCAGATGCGGGCGTACATCGCTCGCCTGGCACAAACTCGCCCGGGCTGGCGCAACGGCGGCCAGCCTGGCGCCTTCGAAGTACCCTTGAGCCACACCGACGAAATGCGGCGGATAAGGGACCTGTTTCCCGGCTACAGCGAGGAGGAAAACGAGCAATTCGTATTGCACGCAGGCGACGGGGCGCCGGCTGAACTGACGCGCCTGGAAGGCGAGTGGCAAACCTTGAGCACCCAACTGAACGCCTGGGCCACACAACGGTTCCTGGTGGCTGCCGACAGCGAAAACCTGCGTGCAGGGGATGCCAACCATCGCCAGCAATTCGCTCGAGACCTCAAGGCGTGCTGGCGGCGCATGACTCCCAAAGTGCTGGCCCAAGATGGTTCTCCCGCCGGCTACACCCTTGAAGCACTCGGCTTGAGAGTCGGCGACTTGCCTGCGCTGGAAGCAGATTTCAGCCACGTTGGGTCAATCAAGCTTCAGGACATGCAATCCGTATACGGCCTGGATGAGTTTCTCGGCCACTTCAGTCACACCCGTTGGCTCGACCTGTCGTACGGAGAGTTGCGTTCAATCCCGCCCAGCGTTGCCCGGATGACTCGGCTTACCCGCCTGGACCTCAGGAGCAACCAACTTTCCCTGAGCGAGGCCGACGTGGATCTGCTGGAGGGGCTCACCTCACTCAAGATCATCAATCTGAGCCGCAACCCCCTGGCGCGTACCCCCAACTTCGCAACCCTACAGAACCTACGTAGGGTGAATTTGAAAAACACCGGGATCACCGAGTGGCCGCAGGGCTTGGGGCCACATCAGGCGTTGGACATCGTTAACCTGGCGCAGAACCGCATCACGCAGTTGCCCGAGTCCCTGGTCAACCCGCTGCCCGAGGAGGCCGAGGCATTCATCTACGTCAACAACGTCACCTTTATCGACGGCAACCCGCTGAGCACCGAAGCCCGCAGGCAGTTGGTCGAGTATTGGAGCAATGCAACCTTGCTCCACCGCGAGGCAGCAGCGGGCCGGCAGCCCGGCGCGATGCGTTATCGGGCGCCACAGCCCGCTACAGTCGAGGTTCACGCGCCTCAAGAACAGATCGTGGACGACACACCGGAGCCGGCATACCAGCACTGGATGGATGGTCTGTCACCCGAGGAAATCGACGTACGACGCAGCCTGTGGGAGTCGATTGCCGAGAAACCCGGTTCGCAGATCTTCCTCGACATCCTCGACAACCTCAAAGAATCGGCGGAGTACCGCAGCCGCTATACCGACCTGCAATCGCGCCTGTGGCAATTGCTCGATGCGGCCTGGGACGATGGCTTGCGTGAAGAGCTGTTCAACCTGGCGGGTGACCCGCGCTGCGGCGATCGGTCGGCCCTGGTGTTCAGTGACATGGAGACCAAGGTGCTGACGTGGCAAGCCACGCGCTATGCCGCCGATGGCGAGGCGGGACCGGCACTCTACACCTTGGCCAAAGGTCTTTTTCGCCTGGACGAGGTGGAAAAATTAGCCAGCGCAGACATTCGGGTTCGAGAAGGCATGATTCGCACGTCGACCATGACCCCTGAACAAAAAGTCGCCGCCCTGGAAAAACTGGAAGATATTGAAATTCGCCTGGCCTATCGCATGGGCCTGGCCCGCCGCCTCGGCCTGCCCGGTCAGCCCAACGATGCCCGCTACCTCGCAACGGGACAGGTAGCGCCGGATATCCTGAATAATGCCGCCATCACAATCGAAAAACTGGACAACTCCAAGAAGCTCGTACAGTCGCTGTTAGGCCGCGAATTCTGGCAGGCCTTTATTCGCAACCATTATGACGATGAGTTCAGCGTCCTGAGGGAGCCCCATGACGTGCGCTTGAATGCGTTATCCGAGGAACACGATGCGGGCGCCCTCAGTGATGAGGCATACGCAACCCAGGCTGAAAATGTGCAACTGCAACTGGCCGTGGACGAGGCGCAACTGATTCGCTCGCTGACCCTGCGCGACTGGGTGCCGTGCAAGGCGCGCTGCAGCATCACCTGATGGATTCAGGGCGTTTGCACCAACCGCCCCAGCCGTTGCTTGAGCATCTGGTTCTCGGCCCGCAGTTGCTGGACCTCTTCCAGCAGGTCGAGCGCCAGGGCGACGCCTTCCCATTCCAGCTCCAGGTCCTTTTGCAGCGCCGAGGCGCGCTTGGCCAGGGCCAGTTCGTAATCGGTGAAGCGCCAGGACTCGGGACTGGTCCCCACCGGTTCAACGATGCCGTGCTCGACGATTTCGATCACGTAGGCCACCGACAGGTCGGTGGCCTCACAGAATTCTGCCATGTTCACTTGAACCAAACGGGGACTGCTCATCGTTAGCTACTCCATGATTCTCTTGGATCGAAGGCGGCTTTTTGTGCCAGTTCCTGCCACAACGCCTTGACCTCGTCGTCGGTGTTTTTCGGCATCACCGCCTTGAGTTGCACAAACAGATAACCGCGCTGCCCGGCCTTGTTCAACAAGCCATGGCCCTTGGCGCGCATGCGCTGGCCGTTCTGGCTGCCGGCCGGCACCTTGAGGTTGATTTTGCCGGTGAGGGTCGGCACCGCCACTTCCGTGCCCAGCGCCAGCTCCCACGGGGCCAGTGGCAGGGTGATGATCAGGTTCTCACCTTCCACATCGAATTTAGGGTGTGGCGCGAACTTGATGATCAAGTACAGATCACCATTGGCACCACCGCCAATCCCCGGCGCGCCCTGGCCCTTGAGGCGGATGCGCTCGCCGTCGGCCACACCGGCCGGGATCTTCACGTTCAGGCTCTTGGTGGTGTTGCTGACGTGCTGGCCGGCCGCGTTGTATTGCGGCACCTGGAAGTTGACCTGCTTGGACTCGTTGGACAGGGTCTCTTCGAGGAAGACCGGCAGTTCCATTTCCACATCTTGCCCTCGACGCCCGGCACTGCGGCCCTGGGCACCACCAAAACCATTGCCGCGCGAACCGAAGATCGAGCTGAAGAAGTCCGAGAAGTCGCCGGTGTCCTGGCCACCGCCGCCATAGCCACCACGGCTCTGCCAGCCTGGCGGGCCCTGGAACGGCTGGCCATGCTGGCCGTACTTGCGCAGATCGTCGTATTCGGCGCGCTTGTCGGCACTTTTCAGCGCTTCATAGGCTTCGGACGCGTCCTTGAACTTGGCTTCAGCGTCCTTTTCCTTGCTCACGTCCGGGTGATATTTGCGCGCCAGCTTGCGATAGGCGGCCTTGATCGCCTTGTCGTCAGCGGTGGGTTCTACACCGAGAATCTTGTAATAGTCTTTGAAGTCCATCGGGGGCATCACCATCCATTATCGATATCGCACTGCCAGCGTCACAGCATGCGCCTGTTTGCGGCGTCTGGATTGACCGATCTCAATCTTGTGACCGAAGGGTGCGTCAGAAGTTTATCGGCGCTGCGGGCAGAATCCTGCAGCCACCAACCGTATGGGGAGGATTTGGGGGCAAAGGCCGGGCTTTCAAGGTAACAAGTGCGTTGTATTTAGCGGATAGTCGGCCTACGCATCTGCACGCGGGTGGCATACACTGCGCGGCCGTTTTTCAACCGGAACCCGATTGACATGAAAAACCCATCCCCAGCCCGTGCCTGCGGTATCGACTTCGGCACGTCCAACTCCACCGTCGGCTGGATTCGTCCCGGCATGGAAACGCTTATCGCGCTGGAGGACGACAAGATCACGCTGCCGTCGGTGGTGTTCTTCAACTTCGAAGAGCGCCGCCCGGTGTACGGTCGCCTGGCCCTGCACGAGTACCTGGAAAACTACGAAGGCCGGCTGATGCGCTCGCTCAAGAGCCTGCTGGGGTCCAAGCTGATCAAGCACGACACCAGTGTATTGGGCACGGCCATGCCGTTCACCGACCTGCTGGCGCTGTTTATCGGCCAACTCAAGAGCCGCGCCGAGACCACCGCCGGGCGTGAGTTCGACGAAGTGGTGCTGGGCCGTCCGGTATTTTTCGTCGACGACGACCCGATGGCCGACCAGGAAGCCGAGAACACCCTGGTGGACGTGGCCCGCAAGATCGGCTTCAAGGACATCTCGTTCCAGTACGAACCGATTGCCGCGGCCTTCGACTACGAGTCCACCATCGAGAAAGAAGAGCTGGTGCTGATTGTCGACATCGGCGGGGGTACCTCCGACTTCTCCCTGGTGCGCCTGTCGCCCGAGCGCCGCCAGATCGACAACCGCCACGACGACATCCTCGCCACCGGCGGTGTGCACATCGGCGGTACCGACTTCGACAAGCAGCTCTCGCTGGCCGGCATGATGCCGCTGTTCGGCTACGGCAGCCGCATGAAGAGCGGCGCTTATATGCCCACCAGCCACCACATGAACCTGGCGACCTGGCACACCATCAACTCGGTGTACTCGCAGAAATCCAAGCTGGCGCTGGGCAGCATGCGCTACGACATCGAGGACACGGGTGGCATCGACCGCCTGTTCAACCTGATCGAGCAACGCGCCGGGCACTGGTTGGCGATGGAAGTGGAAGAAACCAAGATCCAGCTGACCCGGCAGGACAGCCGCCATGTGTTGCTGGACCGGGTCGAGCCGGGGTTGAGCGTGGAATTGAGCCGGGCGCTGTTCGAGTCGGCCATCGATGGCTTGCTGGAGCGGGTGCGCAATGCGGTGACGCAACTGCTCAACGACGCCTCGGTGGACGTGGCCCAGGTGGACACAGTGTTCTTTACCGGGGGTTCCAGCGGGATTCCGGCGCTGCGCCACAGCATCTCGGCGATGCTGCCGAATGCGCAGCATGTGGAAGGGAATATCTTTGGCAGTATTGGCAGTGGTCTGGCGATTGAGGCCAGCAAGCGCTACGGCTACTGAGTTTTAGCTGAAACCGTGGCGCGCCCTTCGCGAGCAAGCCCGCTCCCACATTCGGCTGCATTCCAAAGTTGGAACTCGGTCAAATGTGGGAGCGGGCTTGCTCGCGAAGGGGCCAGTCCAGGCAACATCAATGCCTAAACCATCCCCGCCAGCTTCAACTCACTCTTCAAGTACGCATAATAAATCGGCCCCGCCACCACCCCCGGCAGGCCGAAGGCGGCTTCGAACACCAGCATCGCCAACAACAATTCCCAAGACTTGGCACTGATCTGCCCACCGACAATCCGCGCGTTGAGGAAGTACTCGACCTTGTGGATCACGATCAGGTAGCCCAACGCCGCCACCGCCACCCAGATCGACAGCGACAAGGCCACGATGGTGATCAGGGTGTTGGACATCAGGTTGCCGATCACCGGCAGCAGGCCCAGCAGGAACGTCAGCACGATCAGGGTCTTGGTCAGCGGCAGGTGGATCCCGCACAACGGCAGCACCACCGCGAGGAAGATCGCGGTGAACGCGGTGTTCAGCGCGGCGATCTTGATCTGCGCGAAAACGATGTTGCGAAAGGCCTGGACCAGCAGGTGCAGGCGATCAAACAGCGCGGCCGCCAGGGGTTTGCGCTTGGTCAGGTCCGGCACCCGTTGCAGGGCGATGATCGCCCCCAGCACCATGCCGATCAACAAGGTCACGAACATGTGCGCGGCGTCTTTGCCCACCAGTTGCAGTTCGCTGAGGTGTTTGCTCAGCCATTCGCCGATGGCCACGCGGAACTCGGCGGCGCTGGCCGGCAGGTAGGCGTCGAGGAACGGCGGCAACTGGCCGCGGGCACGGTCGACCACGCCCATGAACTTATCGAGGGAGGCCCCCGGGTTTTCCGCTTCGTGCAGCAGGAAGCTGATGGCCCCGGCAAAGATCAGGGTCAGGATGCTGACGATCAAGGTTCCCAGCAAGGCTACCGCCAACCAGCGCGCACGCCGGCCTTCGATCAGCCGCTGCAACTGCGGGGTGAGCATGTTGACCAGCTCGTACACCAGCAGCCCGGCCAGCAGGCTCGGCAGCAACTTCAATGGCAAAACCAGCAGCAGCCCGCCAAAAATCAGCACGCAACTGACCAACAACAACACGTGACGCTGAGAAAACGTTGGCATACAGCCTCAAAACGAACGGCGTTAAAGGATGGGCAGTCTGCCAGCGTTGGGTGAATCAAGCGAGAAGTCTAAACGCGGTCCAATGTGGGAGCTGGCTTGCCTGCGATGGCGGTGGGTCAGCCAACAAAGGCATCGACTGTCAGGTCGCAATCTTAGGCAAGCCAGCGCCCACAGAGTTCTGCATCATTATTTCTTCAGGCAGGTGCTCATAAAGGTTTTACGCGCATCGCCGGTCAGCGCCTGGGTTTTCGCGGTGGCGTTGCAATCTTTCATCTTCTGTTGCTGTGGGGTCAGGGTCTTGGCGTCGTTGGCCGCCGGGGCCGCCTTGAGGCAGTTGCTCATGAACGCCTTGCGATCATCACCGGTCTTGCCACTGGTCTTGGCTTCGGCGTTGCAAGTAGTCATTTTTTGTTGCTGAGCCGTCTGTGCGGCAGTCGCGGCAAAGCCTTGGGAACACAGCAGCAGGCCCATCATCAACAGCGGAATACGCAGCATCTTCATGGAGTTTTCTCCCTGTTACCGTGCCGAGGGGCACGGCCTCCCCAGCAGTGTAGTCAAACCCTGTTACACCTTCCTGCCGCGTATATGGGTCCGGCGATACTGCTCCGGCGTGCAGCCGGCCTGGCGCTGGAACATCGCGATAAACGCCGAGGCCGTGCTGTAGCCCAGGTCAAACGCAACTTCCTGGACACTGCGCGCGCTGTCCAGCGCCTCGATCGACGCCAGGAACCGCAGGCGTTGGCGCCATTCGCCGAAGCTCATCCCCAGCTCACGCACAAATTGCCGCGCCAGGGTGCGCTCACTGACATGCACCTGCTGCGCCCACTGGGCCAGCGCGCGGTTATCGCCAGGGTCGGCCTGCATGCCCTCCAGCACACTGAGCAACCCGGGATGGCTGGCATACGGCAGGAAACAATCGTGCACCGGCGCCTGCCTGAGCTGGTCTACCAGCACCTGGGCCAGGCGCACGTCGGCTTCGTTCTCGGGAATGTTGACGTCACGCTCGGCGAAATCACTGAGGATCGCCTTGAGGATATCGCTGATGGCCAGGGTGCACGGCTGCGCCGGCAATTGCTCGCACAAGGCGGGCGCCAGATATACGGAGCGGTAGACGATCGCCTGGGCGTTGTAGGAACTGTGCTGGGTGTTGGGTGGGATCCATACCGCATATTGCGGCGGCGACATAAAGCGACTGCCAGCCACTTCAAAGCGCATCACGCCACGGGCCGAGTAGTCCAGGGAACCCCAGGCATGCTGGTGCGCACTGGCATGGGTGTCAGCCTCGAATTCCGAATAACGGAAATACACCGGGGCCGGCAACTGGTCAAAATCGGGAAGGTTGATGTACTTCTTGAGCATGTTGTCTGGATACAAAGGTCGGATGGCTGGATCGAAGTATAGGCTTCGATCCAGACAAAGGATAATCACCGCTCATAGACGCAACTGGTTCTTTTCGATGCAATACGCTTATCCGTTACTGGCCATTTTTATCTGGGCCGGCAATACCGTGGTCAACAAACTCGCGGTGGGGACGATTTTCCCTGCCGAGATCGGTTTTTACCGCTGGCTGCTGGCCGGCCTGCTGTTTACCCCGTTCATGCTCAAACCCGTCATCGCCAACTGGCCGCTGATTCGTCCCAACCTGGGCAAGATCTTCATCCTCGGCGTGCTGGGCATGGCGGTGTACCAGAGCCTGGCGTATTACGCCGCGAACCTGACCTCGGCCACCAACATGGGCATTATCCTCTCGCTGATGCCACTGATGGCTCTTACCGCCGCAATCATCAGCCTTGGCCAGCGCCTGACCTTCGGCGCCCTGACCGGTGCCGTGCTGTCGTTTGCCGGCGTGGTAGTGGTGGTTTCCGCCGGTAGTCTCAGCGCCCTGCTGCAACACGGGCTGAATATGGGTGACGCGATGATGCTGGTGGCCACCCTCGCCTACGCGGTCTACAGCACCCTGCTGAAAAAATGGCAGCTGCGCTTGCCGCCACTGGTGTTGCTGTACCTGCAGGTGCTGGTGGCGGTGGTGGTGTTGTTTCCGCTGTTCCTGCTCTCCGACAAGGCCGGCCTTGGCTGGTCGAATATCCCGCTGGTGCTGTACGCCTGCCTGCTGGCCTCGATGCTCGCGCCGCTGGCCTGGATGCATTCGGTGAAGACCCTCGGCCCAAGCCGCACCACGCTGTTTTTCAACCTGCTGCCGCTGATCACCGCGTTGATTGCCGCAGTGGTGTTGAAAGAGCAGCTGGCGATGTATCACCTGGTGGGCGGCTTGCTGACCCTGGGCGGGGTGATTTTGTCGGAGCGCTGGACGACGCCGGTTCGCAGCAATGTCAGCGCGCAGGAAGCTACTTGAGCCCCACCACTCCGGCGACGATCAAGCCCACCGACACCAGCTTGATCAGCGTCAGGCTCTCCCCCAGCAACGCGAACCCGAGAAACACAGTGCCCAGTGAGCCAATGGCGGTCCAGATCGGGTAGGCCACGCTCACCGGCAACTCACGCATGGCCAGGGTCAGGAAGTAGATCCCGCCCACGGCCGCGACGACGGTGACCAGCGACGGCCACAGCCGGGTGAAGCCGTCGGCGTACTTCATGCCCATGGCGAAGGTCACCTCAAAGCCGGCGGCGATCAGGAGGAAAAGCCACGACACTTCAGAAGCTCCCGGCCAGGTCGCGCAGTTGCCCTTCGACTGCATCGCAGGAACGGCGGAAAACGCTCGGGTCGGACTCTTCGCCTTCTGCGGCGATCACCGTGACGTCTTCAATGCCGATGAACCCCAACGCGGTCCGCAGGTGCGGATCGGCGTGGTTCATCGCCTCGTTTTCCCCGCCCGGGCCAAAGCCGCTGCCGCCGCGACTGGTGATGATCAAGGCCTTTTTGCCCAACAATAACGGCTGGTACTGGGCGATACCCTGGCTGTCCTGGGTGATATCCACGGTATGGCCCATGCGCACGATCTGGTCGATCCAGGCCTTGAGGCCGCTGGGAATCCCGAAGTTGTACATCGGTACGGAAATCACCAGCAGTTCGTGCTCGACGAGCTCGGCTACCAGCTCATTGCTCAGTTGCAAATCGGCGTGCATGGACAACGGCATCGCCTGCGGCTCCGGGTGGAAGCTGGCGGCAATGAACGCTTCGCTGACGTGGGGGATAGACGCCCGGCCCACTTCGCGGCGGGTCAGTTGCGCGTCGGGATTGGCGGTGTGCCAGGCGGCCAGGAACACCTCGGCAAGGCGCCGGGAGTGGGAACGTTCGCCGCGGGGGCTGGAATGGATCGCAAGCATTTTTTTCATCTGTAGGCCTTCACACGCTAGACTCAGGCAACCTGAATGGCTGCCTCTGTTGCGCATAAATCTAGAACCGAGCGGCCACCCTCACAAATGAGCAATAGTTGTTTTGGATGAACTGAATTCATCCATGGAGCCACACATGTTTGCTTCGCTGCCCCTGACTGCCCTGCGCGCCTTTGAATCGGCCTCGCGCCTGTTGAGCTTCAAGGCCGCCGCCCAGGAGTTGTCGGTCACGCCGACGGCGGTGTCCCATCAGATTCGCTCCCTGGAAACCTGGCTCGGCGTACCGCTGTTCGAGCGCCTGCCGCGCCAGGTGCGCCTGACGGAACGCGGCGAGCGCCTGTTCCACAGCCTGCACGGCGCGCTGCTGGACGTCGCGCAAAGCGTCGACACCCTGCGCCCGCAGCGCAGCGCCGGCAATCTCACGCTCTCCACTACGCCGGCGTTTGCCGCTCTGTGGCTGGTGCCGCGACTCGGGCGCTTCTATGCCGCCCATCCGGATATCAGCCTGCGCCTGGACACCAACTGCGCCGTGGTCGATTTACAGCAGGATGCCAGCGTCGACCTGGTGATCCGCTACAGCATCGACGACTACACGAACCTCTACGGTTTGTGCCTGTTCGACGAATGTTTCGCCGTGTATGGCTCCCCCGAACAAGTCGCCCTGGCGCGCGAGCGCACCCCGACCCTGATCAGTGTGCGCTGGCACAACTCCAGGCTGTACGCCCTGGGCTGGCAGGCCTGGTGCGAAAAGGCCGGGGAAGACTGGTTGCAATCCGCTTCGCCGCTGCGCGAATACGACGAAGAACACTACGCCCTGCAAGCGGCCATCGCCGGCCAGGGCCTGGTGCTGGCGAGCAATATCCTGGTCTCGGAAAGCGTCGCCAGCGGGTTGCTGGTGCCTTACCGGGCACAGGTCCGCGTCAACGGCGCCGGCTACAGCGCCCTGTGCGTACCGGGACGGGAACGGCACCCGCCGGTCCGGGCGTTTTTTGAGTGGTTGCAGGAGGAAGCGCGGCTGTCGGGGCACGCTCTGTAAAATCCGATAAAACTTTTTGCGTTGCCTGGGACTCACAACTTGGAGCGATCACGCCGGCAGAGCGTGGCGCAAAACCGGATTAGTACCAGGAGAATGAGATGACTGACTCACATTTGTCTGACGTAGCCACTTTACGTGACCGCGCCCGCAAGAACGTCGAAAACGGTGCCGTGACCGAAGGTTATGACGCCGACCGCCAGGAAATCCTGCGTCTGCTCAACGAATCGCTGGCCACCGAGCTGGTGTGCGTGCTGCGCTACA
Source organism: Pseudomonas sp. F9001 (assembly GCF_013385435.1). Classification (NCBI taxonomy): domain Bacteria; kingdom Pseudomonadati; phylum Pseudomonadota; class Gammaproteobacteria; order Pseudomonadales; family Pseudomonadaceae; genus Pseudomonas; species Pseudomonas sp. F9001. Next base: position 242,680 of record NZ_JACAPX010000024.1, on the reverse strand, counting down.
AGCGCCACTACTTCATGGCCAATGGCGTCAAGGCGCATGTCGCCGCCGAGGAGTTCCTCGAGCACGCCACCCAGGAAGCCGAACACGCCGACAAGTTGGCCGAGCGTATCGTGCAGTTGGGTGGCGAGCCGGAGTTCAACCCCGACTTGCTGTCGAAGAATTCCCACGCGCAGTACGTGGCCGGCAATACGCTGAAGGAGATGGTCTACGAAGACCTGGTGGCCGAGCGCATCGCGGTAGACAGCTATCGCGAAATCATCCAGTACATCGGTGACAAAGACCCGACCACTCGCCGGATCTTCGAAGACATCCTGGCCCAGGAAGAAGAACACGCCGACGACATGGCGGATATTCTGAAGGACCTGTAACTAACACAGCTAACACCGCAAAACCCATGTGGGAGCGGGCTTGCTCGCGAAGGCGGTGGGTCAGTCGGAACATTCTTGACTGATCCACCGCCTTCGCGAGCAAGCCCGCTCCCACATTTGGTTCACGGTTTTGTCAGCTAGCCTTTCACCGTCTTCGGTGCCTTGCCTTCCTTCATCTGTTGCAGCAGCGGCGCACACTGGTTCGGCTCATCGCCGCTCGGTGCCACCAGCGCCAGCAAACCCGCCGCCGGCCCGGCAATCACACCCAAGGCAACCATACCCGCACCACGCAGCATCAGCGGCACCGCCTTCACGCCAGCATTCGGTTTGATAAACGGCCCGTTGACGTACAACGGTGAGCGCAGGGAAAACAGGCGGAAGCCTTTGGACTCCGGAGTAATGGTCAGGTCAAGCTGCTCGCTGGCCATGTTCGCGGTGCCATCGATGTAGATGATCGCGTTCTCGGTATCGAACACAAACAGGCGAGTCGTCGCCAGGCCCGACTTGATGCCGAAGTCTGCGGCCGCACAGTTGATCTTCACTTCCTTGTCGCCAAACAGGCGGCCGACCACGTAGTTGCCGACGTTGAGCCCGGCGATTTCCATCAGTCCGCGGCTGATGGCGCCGTCGTTGATCAACATCTTCAGATCGCCATTCGACGTGCCAAGCAATGCCGCGACGGAGTTGCCGCGCCCGGAAATGTCCGCGTCGCCGTTGAGCTCACCGAAGCTGGTTTTCATCGGCTCGAAGGTCGGGAACAGCTGCTTGAGCTTGAAGTTGCGCGCGGTGAGTCTGGCCTGGCCTTCCATCGGCGTGGTGCGCCCGTTGAGACGAATCTGCGCGTCGAGCTTGCCACCGGCCACGCCGAAACGCAGGGGCTCCAGGCTCAACTGCCCGTCGTTCAGCACCAGGTGAGTGTAGAGATCGGTGAACGGCAATTCGGCACTGTGGACGATGCGTTTGCCGGTGAATTCGACGTCGGCATCCATGTCGCGCCAGCGCTCGGTGCGGAACTCTTCCACTGGCAGCACCTTGGTCGCCGGCTGCTTGCTTTCGCCGCCACGGGCTTTTTGCTTGGCGTTGGAGTCGGCGCCGATCAGCGGCGCCAGGTCGGTCATCAACAGCTGGTTGGAGACCAGCGCCCCGGTGAGCTTGGGCCGCGGCTGGCTGGCGACGTAGCCGAGGTTGCCGTGGATGTCGCTGTTGCCGATCTTGCCGTTGAAGTTTTCATACTGGAACGACGCGCCACTGGCCTCATGCAACTTGGCGATCAGGTGGCCGTCGGTGGAATAGGCCGGCGAATCCGGCAAGGTCACGCCGGTCAGCGGGTACAGGTTGCCCAGGCTGCTGCCGGAGAGTTTGAGGCGCAGGTCGAGGGCGCCGAGGTTCATCGGATCGGTCAGGGTGCCGGCCAGCGCGATGCTGGTGTCGCCGATCCTGGCCTGGGCTTGCAGCGGGAACGGCTTGGCCGCGTCCTGCAAGGCCAGCAGGCCACCGATCTTGCCGGTGCCATCGAGTTTCTGGCCGTGGTATTGGCCCTTGACCTTGAGGCCGAACGCGTAATCCTGCGGCGCCGAGCCTTTTTCCAGGGCTTTCCTGGCGTCGGCATCGCCGACGATCTCGCCGAAGGGGATCGGCTTGCCGAGCAGGTCGATCACGACGTCGAGCTGGGTCTTGAGAGTCTGGTCGTCGAGGGTCACATGGCCTTTGTCGAAGCCGATGGCGCCGATGTCCACCACCCAGTTGGACGGTTCGGCATTCGGGTCCTTGGGGTCGAACTTGAAGGTCCAGTTGGCGCGGCCATCGGCCAGGCGCTGCAACTGCGCACTCGGTTCGGTGAGGTCGATACGCGGGATCACCACGCGCTGGGCCAGCAACGCCAGGGGCGAGATGCGCAATTCCACGCGCTTGAGGGTGACCATCTGCGGGACTTTCGACCAGTCGGGATTGCCCAGGGTCAGGTCTTCGGCAATCACATGGGGCCACGGAATCCAGGCGCGCCAGCCACCTTCATCAGGCTCGCGCTGCCACACCACGGCCAGGTTGCCATTGATGGCAAACGGTCGATGCAACTCTTCGGAGACCTTGGCGTTGAGGGGCGGCTTGATCCGGTTCCAGTCAAAGAACACCAGGACCAACACCACAATGGCGATTAACAAAACGAAGCTGGCGCAGCTCCAGGCGAGAATTTTACGAGTGCGCGTCATTGCACAGGACTCCAGGTTACGACTGAGCGGGCGCTTTGCGGCGCGCGTTTTGACTACAGCTTATATGGCTACGACTGACAAACGGCGCGGGGGTTTAACCCCATTGATGAATTCCTCATAAAAACCGCCTTTCCTGACCAACCAGACAGTTTCAATCATCAACGACGCACCGTTGTTACCCACGTTCGTGTCGAAAATACCCACCTCGGTGCAAAAGCGCGGGCTTGAGACCTGCGAGATAGAGCCTTCGCAGGGAACAATCAATTCTGTTGATTATTACCATTGTGTTTATGAACTTTTATATCGACTTATCAAGAGTAGCATTAGCCCTGTACCCAATTTATCGCCCTCCCAAGGAGCAACCCATCATGAAACGCCAAATACTCGCAAGCTTTGCACTTTCCCTCCTGGCCACCAGCGCATTTGCCCTGCCAGCTGCTGAACAGGCCACCCCACAAGTGAAAGCCGACGCTTCCCACTTCAGCCAAACCCTGGCTCGCAGCGGCGCTTCGGACAAGAACAACACCGACTACAACGGCAGCATCACTGAAAACGGTTCGGAACAAGCCAACAAACGTGCTTACACCGAAGGCGTTGCTGAAGGTGGCCGTGATCGTCTGGAACAGAAAGGCCTGGTTGAAGGTGGCGCTGATCGCCTGATGGAACGCAACGCTGTTGCCGAAGGTGGTCGTGATCGTCTGGAACAGAAAGGCCTGGTTGAAGATGGTTCGAGCCGCGCCAACAAACGCGCTTATGCTGACGGCGTAGTGGAAGGCGGTGCTGACCGTCTGGCAGAACTGCATCAAGCACAGAGCTAAGCCCGTGCTGGCCCTGGAAAAAAGCCCGATCAGCCGATCGGGCTTTGACTTTGTGTGAACCGCAACGCCCTTCTCCCTTTTGAAGTTCGACGCTGGCAAAGCTGATTTGCTAGAGTGCGTCGCTGTCCTTGTCCACAAAGCCCGCCTGCCAATGCTGCCCCGCGCCGAACAGAAGCAACAGACCCGACTCGCCCTGATGGACGCAGCCCGCCATCTGATGGAGTGTGGCCGTGGGTTCGGCAGCCTCAGCCTGCGTGAAGTGGCCAAGACCGCCGGCATCGTGCCCACCGGTTTCTACCGTCACTTTGCCGATATGGATCAGTTGGGCCTGGTATTGGTCAGTGAAGTCGGCCAGACCTTTCGCGCGACGATTCGCCTGGTGCGCCACAACGAATTCGTGATGGGCGGCATCATTGATGCCTCGGTACGGATTTTCCTGGATGTGGTCGCCGCCAACCGTTCGCAATTCCTGTTCCTGGCCCGCGAGCAATACGGCGGCAGCCTCGCCGTTCGCCAAGCCATTGGTGCCCTGCGTGAAGACATCGCCAGCGACCTCGCCGCCGACCTGACCCTGATGCCCAAGCTCCAGCACCTGGATGCCGACGGCCTGCACGTGATGGCCGACCTGATCGTCAAGAGCGTGTTCGCCACCCTGCCCGACATTATCGACCCGCCCGCCGAAGCGCTGCCTGCGCACCTCACGCCGCAAGCCAAGATCACCCAGCAGCTGCGTTTCATCTTTATCGGCCTCAAGCATTGGCAAGGCCTGGGCAGCACCGAATAACTCAGCGCACAGTGTGAAAACGCTTGGCGGTGGTGTAGTTCCGGTTCCAATAGCTGTTGGCCAGTGAGTCGATGCGCACGCTTTTGCCCGTGCGCGGCGAGTGGATGAACTTGCCCTCTCCTATATAGAGACCGACGTGGCTGACCTGGCCGCGCCCATTGCCCCTGAAAAACACCGCATCACCCGGTTGCAACGCATTGCGCTTGACCGTGGCCGCGGTTGAGCGGTGCATCGCCGAGGTGGTGCGAGGCAGATGAATGTTGGCTTCGGTCTTGAACAGGTACACCAGGAAGCTGCTGCAATCGAAGCCCTGCTTCACCGAAGCGCCGCCCAATTTATAGGGCGTGCCCAACAGCTCGTGGGCGCGGTCGATCACGTTGTCGATAGTAGGTGGCGGCGCGAATGCCGGGGCACGCTGAAGATTGGCCGAAGCAGATGAAATGGCGAGCGACAAACTGACAATGAGTAAACAGAAAAATGACTTGTACATGGTGGAAACCGCTGAAGATTAAATACGGAGCGGAATCCTAATGAAACAGCGCGTAACGCAACGCACGGCAAATCCTGCAAGTGCGTAGGAAAAGTCCCAAGCAATCAAAACTCAAAAAAAGATGAAAGAAATTTCATGCAACAAGCAATGGAATTCAACGCCGAGCGCCCGGATCCGGTGCTATAAATCCAACCACGCACCAAAATGAAACATTTTGGAATAATTTCCTGCGCCATCAGGTGGCACAAGTCGCCTGCCTACAGGGAATTCCTACTCCCCGCGTGGTTGGCAAGACCCTTGCTCTAGCTTGCTTATCGCTCATAGCTGGAAGCTTTCTGATGCTGGTGATCCACCGCCGAATCGCCCCCCAACCCGTCTGGGCCGCAGAGTTGCTGCTGAATTTCGAAGCCCGCAGCAAAAGCCGCCTGCGCTGTTTCAGTGCCGACGGAGAAGACGTCGGCCTGTTTCTGGAGCGCGGCCAACCGCCGCTGCACGATGGCGAATTCCTACAGGCTGAAGACGGACGTGTCGTACGCGTGTGCGCCCGGCCTGAACAACTGCTGCACGTCACCTGCGGCAACGCCTTTGAACTGACCCGCGCCGCCTATCACCTGGGCAACCGCCACGTGGCGCTGCAAGTGGGTGACGGTTGGCTGCGCCTGCTCGATGACTACGTGCTCAAGGCCATGCTCGATCAGTTGGGCGCGACGACCGAGACCATCGAGGCCCCCTTCCAGCCGGAACACGGCGCCTATGGCGGCGGCCACCACCACTCCCGCCATGGCGACGAAGACTTCAACTACCCGCCCAAGCTGCACCAGTTCGGCGTACGCCTATGAACCCAGCCTGGGCGCTGTTGCGTCTGGCCAGTCCGCAGCTGCCGATTGGTGGCTACAGCTATTCCCAGGGCCTGGAAATGGCCGTGGAGCAAGCCCGCGTGACCGACCCGGCAAGTGCCGGGCGCTGGATCAGCGATCAACTGTTGCTCAACCTGGCGCGCTTCGAAGCGCCGCTGCTGCTCGCCCACTGCCAGGCCGCCGCCGAACAGGACTGGCCACGCCTCGCGCAGTTGTGCGAGGAACACCGCGCCAGCCGTGAAACCCGCGAGCTTTATCAGGAAAGCCGGCAGATGGGCTATTCCCTGCACCAGCTATTGAACGGTTTACCGGAGCTGGATGACGCCGCCCGAGAGTTCCTGGCACAGCGCTCCGAACCGCACCTGGCCCTGGGCTGGGCCCTGGCCGCCCGCGCCTGGCAGATCAGCCCGGATGACGCCCTGGCCGCCTGGCTGTGGAGTTGGCTGGAAAACCAATTGGCGGTGCTGATGAAGACGCTGCCTCTGGGCCAACAAGCCGCCCAGCGCCTGACCAGCGAACTGCTGCCGCTGCTGCAACAAGCCCAGCAGGACGCCAGCCAGCTTGACCCCAATCACTACGGCAGCGCCGCGTTTGGCCTGTCCCTGGCGTGCATGGCCCATGAGCGCCAGTACAGCCGCCTGTTCCGTTCCTAGGGCACTTTATCTTGGAGAATCACATGAACACCCAACCCCTGCGCGTCGGCATCGGCGGCCCGGTCGGCTCCGGCAAGACCGCCCTGACCCTGGCCCTGTGCCTGGCCCTGCGTGATCGCTACAACCTGGCGGTGGTCACCAACGATATCTACACCCGTGAAGACGCCGACTTCCTGGTGCGCAACCAGGCCCTGGCGCCCGAGCGCATCATCGGTGTGGAAACCGGCGGCTGCCCCCACACCGCGATTCGCGAAGACGCCTCGATCAACCTCGAAGCAGTAGACCAACTCAACCGTCGCTTTCCCGGCCTGGACCTGATCCTGGTGGAATCCGGCGGCGACAACCTGTCGGCCACCTTCAGCCCGGAACTGTCGGACCTGACCATCTACGTGATCGATGTGTCGGCCGGCGACAAGCTGCCGCGCAAAGGCGGGCCGGGAATCTGCAAATCCGACCTGCTGGTGATCAACAAAATCGATCTGGCGCCGCTGGTAGGCGCATCCCTGGAACTGATGAACAGCGATACCCAGCGCATGCGCGGCGGTAAACCTTTCGTCTTCAGCAATCAGAAAACCGGCGTCGGCCTGGAAGAAATCGTCGCCTTCATCGAACGCCAGGGCTTGCTGACCGCAGCCTGATCAACCCCCACAAGGAGCCTGTCCATGCGCCTCAATACACTTCTCGCTGCCGCAGCCTTGCTGCTCACTCCCGCCCTCGCCTTCGCCCACCCCGGCCATGGCGACAACGGCCTGGTGGCCGGTATCAGCCACCCGCTGGGCGGCATCGACCACTTGCTGGCAATGGTCGCCGTGGGCCTGTGGGCCGCTCAACAAAAAGGCTCGGCGCGCTGGGCGCTGCCGTGCACGTTTGTCGGCACCATGCTGATCGGCGGGATGCTGGGCTTTGAAGGGCTGGAACTGCCGGCGCTGGAAAGCGGGATTGCCGCGTCGGTGCTGGCGCTGGGCCTGGCGGTAGCGCTGGCGGTGCGGCCGCCGTTGTTCGTGGCGGTGGCGGCGACGGCGCTGTTTGCACTGTTCCATGGCGTGGCCCATGGTTTGGAGCTGCCGGACATGTCCAGCCCTTGGGCGTATGCCATAGGGTTTGTGGGTGCGACGGCGGTTTTGCATGCTGCCGGTTATGCCGTGGTGCGTTTCCTGCCGGCGGCGGCTGCGCCGTTGGTGCGGGTGGCGGGTGCGGCTTCGGCGGCGACTGGGGTTTGGTTGCTCGCTGCCTGATTTTCGGTGCTCCTGAGGGCCTCTTCGCGAGCAAGCCCGCTCCCACAGTCGACTGCATTCCAACAATGGAACTCGATCGAATGTGGGAGCGGGCTTGCTCGCGAAGGCGGCAGTAAAGACAACACCGATCCCAAGCCTGATACCATGTCGCGCAAACACCCCTGCCGTGACGACGCCAGCCGATGCCCATCGCTCCAAGCTCCGCCCTCAAGCCTCAATTGACCGCCGTGTTGACGCACTTCCACGACCTGATCGTGCCGCTCTGGCAAGGCCCGGGCTGGAATGCCGACCTGGCGCTGCCCTATGAGGCCCTGGACGCCGATCATCGGCCTTTGCCCCCGCAACGCTATCGCGCCATGGCCTGCGCACGGCAGTTGTACCTGTTTGCCAGCCTGATCGGTGAACCCGGCGCAGCCTTTGCCGAGGAGCGCGCCGCCGCGTTGTTCCGTTCCCTGCAACGGCACTTCCACGACGCCGAGCACGGCGGCTGGTTCTACAGCATCGACGCCCACGGCAAGCCGCTGGATAAGCGCAAGGACCTCTACACCCACGCCTTCATCATCTTCGCCTGCGCCCACTATTGGGCCAAGGTACGTGAATCGCTGGTGGAATCGGTACTCGACGCCGCTCTGGAAGTGGTCGCCGAACGCTTCGCCACCGGCGACGGCCTGTACGAAGCGGTGCTGGAACGTAACTGGTCATCCCTCAAGTCTGGCCCTCTGCAAAACCCGCTGATGCACCTTGCCGAAGGTTTCCTCGCCACGTTGGCCGTGCGGGAGGACGCCGTCACCCAAGACGCGTTGCTGGACCTGGCCAACGCCATGCAGAAGCGCTTCATCGACCGCCAACACGGGGTGATGATGGAAAAACCGCTGGGCGCTGTGGATAACTGGTTTGAACCGGGGCATCAGTTCGAATGGTTCTTCCTGCTGGAATCTTCGGATTTGCTGCGGGGCACACCGTTGCACACATCACTGAGCAAAGCGTTCACCTATGCAGAGCAAAAGGGTGTGGATAACCTGACCGGTGCGGTCAGCGGCATGCTCGCCCTGGACGGCAGCGTGCGCGACGGCACCCAGCGCATCTGGGCCCAGGCCGAATACCTGCGGGCGCTGACCTTGCGGCCCGACAGTGAAGCCGTGCTGCAACGCCAATTGCTGGCGCTGCAACAACGCTTCCTGCACGACAAAGGCTGGAATGAGTGCCTGGATGCCAAGGGGCACGTGAGCCGGCGGGACATGCCGTCGACCACGCCTTACCACTTGGCGACGTGCTACCTGGGCCTTACGCAATCCATTTGCGGTCCCCGGTAAAACTGATCGTCAGCCAGCGGGCCGCGTCGGGCTTGCCCAACCCTGTGGATATTTCTTCGCGCAGCCCGTCCAGGGTGGCGACGTTATCCACCGGGTAATCCGCCGGCAGCACCACATGAATCTCGATAAACCGCGCCCGCCCGTGCTTCTGCACGTAGGACACGTAATCATCGAAACCATGCCTGGCCTGGGCCGCCTCCATCACTTCGCGCACTTTGCCGTCCAACTGGTCCGGCACAATCCCCAACACGTCGCGTAGCGCCGGGCGCAGGATCTTGAAGGCCGGCGCCAGCATGCTCAACGCCAGCAGGATCAGGATCAACGGGTCCACATACACCGCCCACTGCCCATAGCCCTGGGACTTGAGCAACAGCGCCGCCAGGAAGCTCACCAGCAGCCCCACCGACAGCATCGCGTCCACCAGCCAGCTGATGTTGTCGAACTGGATCAGCGACGACTTGAGCCTGCGATTGCGGTAACGCACGTAGAAGAAATAGGCGAACTCGACGACGGTAAACACCGCCGCATAGATGATCACCAGGCCCAACTCGATATCGCGCCCGCCATTGATAATGCCGAACACGCCGTTGAGAAACGCGTAGATGGCGATCAACAGCAAAAAGCTGCCCTCGATCAGCAGCACCATGGGCTCCAGGTGCCAGTAGCCGAACTGGAAACGTTCGTTGCTTTTCTTGGCGATCAGCTTGGCCGTGATCAGCATCAGCACCTTGATGGCGGTGGCGATCAGCGAGAAAAAGCCGTCGAATAAAATCGATTGGGCGCCCGACACCACCCCCGTGACAATCCCGGCGATCGCCACGGCGAACATCAGGATGGTCGATTGTTTGAGCAGCGACTGCTCACCTCGGTTACTCACATATCCTCCTGTCAAAACCTTTGAACCGCACAGCGCGGCGGGGTTTTCAGGGGTGGAGTGTACCTTATGTCCTGTTTTGGCCGATTTGCCGCATATTCAAACCTGACAAAACCCTGTGGCGAGGGAGCTTGCTCCCGCTGGGGCGCGGAGCGGCCCTGGCTTTTTTGGGGCCGCTTCGCAGCCCAGCGGGAGCAAGCTCCCTCGCCACAACAGCTCGACGAACTTAGGCCTTGGCGCCACGCTCAATCGCAAACCCGGCCCAGGTCTGGCTCACTGGCATCAGCTCCAGGCGGTTGATGTTCACGTGTGCCGGGGTGTTAAGCACCCAGAAGATCGTATCCGCAATGTCCTGCGGCTGGATCGGCTCGGCACCGGCATAAGTCGCGTCATAACGCGCCTGGTCACCGGCAAAGCGCACCAGCGAGAACTCACTCTCACACAGGCCCGGCTCGATGTTGGTCACGCGCACGCCGGTGCCCTGCAGGTCGCAACGCAGGTTCAGCGAGAACTGTTTGACGAAGGCCTTGGTGCCGCCATACACGTGGCTGCCCGGGTACGGGTAGCTGCCGGCAATGGAACCGAGGTTGATGATGCCAGCGCCACGGCCGTGGGCGATCAAGCGCGGCAACAGCAGGCTGGTGGTGGTCAGCAGGCCCTTGATGTTGGTGTCGACCATGGTTTCCCAATCGTCGAGGCTGCACTTCGGCGCAGGGTCGGTGCCCACCGCCAGGCCGGCGTTGTTGATCAGCCCGCGCAGCGTGGCAAAGGACGGCGGCAGGTTGGCGATCGCCTCTTCCATGGCCTTGCGGTCACGCACGTCCACCACCAGGCCGAGCACTTCGGTCTGCTTGGAAAGCTCGGCGCACAGGGCGTTCAAGCGCTCTGCGCGGCGGCCGGTGAGCACCAGTTTCCAGCCGGCTTCGGCAAAACGGCGGGCACAGGCTTCGCCAAAACCGGAGGTCGCGCCAGTAATAAACAGCGTATCGGACATGGTGTTCTCCTTGCGGGGCTACGAGGTAAAAAATCAGCCAGCAGAATGCCCGGCTGCCGGGCTGGCGGCAACTGATACACGCTGTGGACACAGGTGAATGCCGCTCATGCTGTACGAAATTCAACCAATCGCCCGAAAGCCATACAGGCCGTGGCGTGCAGCCATGTGCGCGCACCTTATCCACAGCCCCGTCCACAGTCTTTGGGGGCAAGTACAAAAGCTGAAAGCCGCGCTACACAAGGCTTTCAGCGTGATTCAAAAAGTTTTTTGCTTGACCTTGCGCAGCCCGTATGTAGCCCGGCTCAAAACGGTGCAACCAGGACGATGGCTCCAGGCCAGTCATTCCGGCCTCTGCGGCACTCTTTCCAGAGTTTAGTCACAGACTTATCCACAGGCCGGAGTGACATATTCCGGTCATATACCTGTGTCTTTAAACAGGTTGACAAAACCCTCGGGTGGTCACGAAAAACTCACTGATCAATAAACAACCACCACGCTGCAAGCCGCGAAAACAAAGGCCTCCAGCCAGCTACTCCCACGTTACCCACAGCCGGTTCCACAGTGCTTGGGGACAAGTCAAAACTGTGACAAAACAGGGATTTGCGGCGGCTATATGTCGCGCTTTGGCAGGTGCCTGGATTTGTTGTCCACAATTTCAGGAAAGCACTGTGGATGATCGTTCCCACGCTCTGCGTGGGAATGCAGGCCGGGACGCTCCGCGCCCCAAAGCGTGACGCAGAGCGTCACAAGAGGCGTTCCCACGCGGAGCGTGGGAACGATCAGAGTTACATCAGTGCCCGCCGAGGTAGGCGTTACGCACCTCCTCATTCACCAGCAGCTCCTTGCCGGTGCCGGTAAGGCGAATCTCGCCGTTGACCATCACGTACGCCCGGTCCGACAAGCGCAGCGCATGGTTGGCGTTCTGCTCCACCAGGAAGATGGTCATGCCGGTAGACGCCAGCTCCCGCAGCGTGGAAAAGATCTGCTTCACCACGATCGGCGCCAGCCCCAGGCTCGGCTCGTCCAGCAGCAACAGCTTGGGCCGGCTCATCAGTGCGCGGGCGATGGCAAGCATCTGCTGTTCACCACCCGACATGGTCATCGCCCGCTGGTTGCGCCGCTCCTTGAGCCGCGGGAACAGCTCGAACATGCGCTGCATGTCTTCGGTGGCGAACTTGTCGCCAATCGGGATGGTGCCCATCAGCAGGTTTTCCTCGACGGTCATGTCGGGGAACACCCGCCGCCCTTCCGGCGACTGCGCGATGCCGTTGGAGGCGATGTAGTGGGACGACTTGTGGGTAATGTCGACGCCGCGGTAGATGATCTGCCCGGACTCGGCCCGTGGCTGGCCAAAGATCGACATCAGCAGCGTGGATTTACCCGCGCCGTTGGAGCCGATCAGGCTCACGGTTTCGCCTTCGTTGATGTGCAGCGAAACTTTCTTCAGGGCCTGGATCGGGCCGTAGAACACGTCCAGGTCTTTCAGTTCGAGGATTGGCTCACTCATACCAGCTCCTCTTCGTCAGCGCCCAGATAAGCCGCGATCACCTTCGGATCATTGCGGATCGCTTCCGGCCCGCCCTCGGCAATCACGTTGCCGTGGTCCAGCACCACGATGTGGTCGGAAATACTCATCACCATGCCCATGTCGTGTTCGATCAGCACCACCGTCAGGTCGTGCTCGTCCCGCAGCAGGCGAATCATCGCGCTGAGGGCTTCGGTTTCCTGGGGGTTGAGGCCGGCGGCCGGTTCGTCGAGGCAAATAATCTGCGGCCGGGTGCACATGGCACGGGCGATTTCCAGGCGGCGCTGCTGGCCGTAGGACAGCTCGCCGGCCAGGCGGTTGGCGCAGTCCACCAGGTCCACCACTTCCAGCCAGTAGAACGCATGGTCGAGGGCATCGCTTTCAGCCTTGCGGTAGCCCTTGGTATTGAGGATGCCCGCGAGCATGTTGCGGTTGACCCACATGTGCTGGGCCACCAGCAGGTTCTCCACCACCGACATTTCCTTGAACAGGCGAATGTTCTGGAAGGTGCGCGCCAAACCCGCCCGGTTCACCAGGTGAGTGCCGCCGAACATCTTGTAGAACACCCGGCTGACGAAGCTTTTCGGCGAGACAAAGTCGGTGGCCTTGAAGCGCTCACCGAGCAACTGGATCACGTTGGTCTGCTTGCCGCGCACATTGAGTTCGATCTTGCCGCCGGAGGCTTTGTAGAAACCGGTCAGGCAGTTGAACACGGTGGTCTTGCCGGCACCGTTGGGACCGATCAGGGCGAAGATCGAGTTGCGCTTGACCTTGAGACTTACGTCGCTCAAGGCCTTGATGCCACCAAAGTGCATCATCAGGTGTTCCACGGAAAGAACAACTTCCTTGCTCATGGCGCCACTCCTTTACGCGGGACAACACCGGTACGGCTGATACGAATCAGGCCTCGTGGTCGCCAGATCATCATCACCACCATCAACACGCCGAAGAGCAGCACGCGGTACTCGGAGAAGCTGCGCAGCAGCTCCGGCGCCACCGTCAGCACGAACGCGGCAATCACCACGCCGACGGTCGAGCCCATGCCGCCCAATACCACGATGGCGAGGATCAGCGCCGACTCGAAGAAGGTGAACGACGACGGGTTGACGAAGCCCTGGTAGCTGGCGAAAAACACCCCGGCCAGACCGGCAGTGGACGCGCCGATGGTGAACGCCGAGAGCTTCACCAGCACGTGGTTGAGGCCCATGGAACGGCAGGCGATTTCGTCTTCGCGCAAGGCTTCCCACGCGCGGCCCACCGGCATGCGGGTCAGGCGGTGCTTGATGTACAGCACCAGCAGCACCACCAGGAACAGCACGATGTAGATGAACAGGAATTTGATGTTGGGGTTGTAGTCGATGCCGAAGAACTCGTGGAACGGCACCCCGCCATCCTTCGCCTTGCGCACGAACTCCAGGCCGAAAAACGTTGGCGACGGCACCGGCATGCCGTTCGGGCCACCGGTAAACGACAGCCAGTTATTCAGCACCAGGCGGATGATTTCACCGAAGCCCAGGGTCACGATCGCCAGGTAATCGCCGTGCATTCGCAGCACCGGAAACCCGAGTATGCACCCCGCCAGCGCCGCACAAATCGCCGCCAGCGGCAGCACCGACCAGAAGCCCAGGCCGAGGTACTGGTAACCCAGCGCCAGGCCATAGGCGCCGATGGCGTAGAACGCCACGTAACCCAGGTCGAGCAGCCCGGCCAGGCCGACCACGATGTTCAGGCCAAGGCCCAGCAACACGTAGATCAACCCGAGGATCACCACGGTCAGCAGGTATTTGTTGGCAAAGAACGGGAACACGATAGCAATCACGATCAACGCCGGGATGATCCAGCGCAGGCGCGACTTGTAGTCCGGCTTGAGCACATGCACACCGGAGCCGGTGCTTTCAAACCCTTGCAGAATCCGCAGGCCCCTTGGGGTTTGCAGGAACAGGCTCATGGCGAACCGGCCGACCATCACGATGGCCACCAGGATGCCGACACGCGCCGGTTGCAGGTTGAAGCTGTAGCCGTCGAGGACCACGCCGACGATCGGACCGAACACGATCAGCGAAATCAGCCCGGCGAGTACCGCATCGACGACACTTTTCTTGATATCGATAGAGTAGGCAGCAGACATAGTTATACCTTCGCCACGAGTGGGCGACCGAGCAGGCCCTGGGGACGGAAAATCAGGATCACCACCAGCAGGGAGAAACTGAACACGTCTTTGTAGTCAGAGTTGATCAACCCCGAGAACAGCGACTCGGAAATACCCAGGATGATCCCCCCCAGCATGGCCCCAGGCAGAGAGCCGATGCCGCCGAGTACCGCTGCGGTAAATGCCTTGATGCCGATGATGAAGCCGGCATAGAAGTCGAACGTGCCGTAGTTCAGGGTGATCAGCACACCGGCCAGCGCGGCCATGGCGGCACCAATCACGAATACGTAGGAGATGACCCGGTCGGTGTTGATACCGAGGATCGACGCCATCTTGCGGTCTTGCTGGGTAGCGCGGCACATGCGGCCGAGCTTGGTGTACTTGATGATGTAGGTCAGCAGGCCCATGCCGACGAACGCGGCCACCAGGATGAACACCTTGGTGTAGGTCAATTGCACGAAGCCGGTGCCGATATCGACTCTCCAGGCGCCGGCCAGCAGCGTCGGGATGCCTTGTTGCTTGGCGCCCTGGGCGATCTGCGCGTAGTTCTGCAGGATCAGCGAAATACCGATGGCGCTGATCAGCGGTGCCAGTCGGGTGGAGTTGCGCAGCGGTTTGTAGGCGACACGCTCGATGACCCAGCCGTAGACGCCGGTGACGACGACGGTGAAGATCAGGGTGCCAAGGATGAGCAGCGGGAAGGATTCGATGCCGAAGTAAGCCAGCAGTGCCAGACTGATCGCCGCGAGGTAAGCGGAAATCATATAAACCTCGCCATGGGCGAAGTTGATCATGCCAATGATGCCATAGACCATTGTGTAGCCGATGGCGATCAAGCCATAGACCGACCCGAGGGTCAGCCCATTGACCAGTTGCTGCAGGAAAATACCATCCATAACGCAATCTCACGCAGTGAGAGCCTGCACACCTGTGGGTGTGCGGATCTTCTAGGAGGAAAAGACAGACACAAAAGGGGCTGGCAACCAAGTCCCCGTGTGGGAGCTAGCGTGTGTGGGCGCCGGGCTTGCCCGCGATAGCGACACCTCGGAATGTCAGTCAACCCGAGGTGACGCTATCGCAGGCAAGCCAGCTCCCACATAAGCCCGGTTCCCACAGGGTCAAGTGGCGTCTAACCTATCGCGCTAACTATTACTTCTGCTTTTCCAGCTGGTGATACTTGCCGTCCTTGTCCCACTGGTAAACCACATAGTCGGAGATTTTCAGGTCGCCCTTGGCGTCCCAGTTCTTCTCGCCCATGACGGTTTTGACCGGGTGGGATTTCAGCCATTTGGCTGCGTCTTCGCCCTTGTTGGACTTGGCGCCATTGAAGCCAGCGGCCAGGGCCTGGATCGAGGCGTAGGCGTACAGGGTGTAGCCTTCAGGCTCGGTGCCATTTTTGCGGAACTCTTCCACCACGGTCTTGCTGTCTGGCAGCAGGCGTGGGTCGGCACCGAAGGTCATGTACACGCCATCCACATACTGTGCACCACCGGCAGTGGCCACCAGTTCGTCGGTCACCACGCCGTCATCGGACATGAACTTGACGTCTTTCAGGCCGGCTTCACGAATCTGCCGAACCAGTGGGCCGGCTTCCGGGTGCAGGCCGCCGAAGTACACGACGTCAGCACCGGTGGAGCGGATCTTGGTGACCAGGGCGCTGAAATCTTTCTCGCCACGGGTCAGGCCTTCTTCCAGCACCGGCTTCACGCCGCGCTTGGTCAACTGCGCCGCAGTGGCGTCGGCCAGGCCTTTGCCGTAGGTGTCCTTGTCGTTGATAACGGCAACTTTCTTGCCCTTGAGCACGTCGACGATGTAGTCGCCGGCCACGATGCCTTGCTGATCGTCACGACCACACATGCGGAACACGGCCGACAGGCCACGCTCGGTAACCTGCGGGTTGGTGGAGCCCGGGGTGATCATGATGATGCCCGCTTCGTCGTACACCTCGGACGCCGGGATAGTGTTCGACGAGCAGAAGTGCCCGACCACGCCAATCACTTTGTCCTGGTCTGCCAGACGGTTGGCCACGGCCACGGCCTGCTTGGGTTCGCAGGCGTCATCGCCGGCCACCAGCTTGATCTGCTCGCCGTTGATGCCGCCGGCCTTGTTGATGACATCGGCTGCCGCCTGGGCACCTTTCATGTACTGCTCACCAAATGCCGCGTTGGCGCCGGTCATCGGCCCCGCTACGCCAATCTTCACATCAGCTTGAGCAAACGCAGAAACACCCAGCGCCGCAGCAACGGCGAGGGCTAGAAAACCTTTCTTGTAAAACGTCTGGGACATGAGTGGTGCTCCGAGGTTTTTGTTGAATTGGCACTGCAGCTTCACTTCAAAAACTTTCGGAGAAAGCCCAGAGCAAGCGTCGTGCCATTACGTTTTTATTATTCAAAAAGACACGGTGTCATTGTTATTGCAGGTTTTTGGGCGCCTTTTGATTGGACGTGCAACCGTCTATCTCAACCAGGTGCAACCATTGGACCTATAAAGTGCAACCCGACCAATCAAGCACTGCAACCCGGCCACTAAACGGCCACCCTTAAACATGTAACAGCGTGCGTAACGGAAGTGCACATTTACAGTGCGTTACTGCTACGACTCGCACCAATACAGATTAGTAGCCGGCTAAGAAAATGCAGGCTTCTGAGGGGTATTTCGTTGATCAGATCACGATCCGCAAGCATTGGCCCGCGTGATACAGCGAGAATCCCGCCTCGTACAAACAGCTGCGCAGGCCCACACCGGCCAACGGCTGCATCGGCGCAAAGGGGATCGGCAGTGCCTGTGGATCCTGGTGACACAGATAATCCGCGAAGGCTTTGCCCACGACACTGCCGGTCGTCACCCCGCGCCCGTTGTAACCGGTGACCGCCACCAACCCGGGCGCCGGCTCGAACAGGCGCATCAAGTGGTCAGGGGTGAACGCGATGCAGCCAGTCCAGGTGCACTCCCACTGCACCGGCTTGAGGTACGGGAAGTAGTGCTGTTGCACCCGATCGGCCCAGGCCTTGAGGAACCACGCAGGTTTCTGGTTGCCGTTGCCCAGGCTGCCGAGCAGCAGGCGGCCTTCGGCGTCGCGGCGGATGCTGCTGAGTACCTGGCGAGTGTCCCAGGAGCCTTGGCCGCCCGGAAGGATTTGTTGGGCGGCGTCGTCGGTCAGAGGGGCCGACGCCACCTGATAGTAATAACCGGGGAAAAAGTTGCGGCGCAGCTCGGTCCACTCGCCTTCGGTGTAGGCGTTCGAAGCGATCACCACCTGTTCGGCCTGCACCGAGCCTTGGGCAGTCTGCACTGACCAGTGCTGGCCCTGGCGTTCCAGTTGGGTGACTGGGGAGTGATCGAACAACTGTCCGCCGAGCCCGACGGCGGCATTGGCCAAACCACTGGTGTAGGCCATCGGGTTCAAGGTGCCGGCCCGCCGGTCGAGCAAGGCGGCGGCGATCTTTTTGGTACCGGTGGCTTGTTCGCATGCAGCGCCGGTCAACAGCTCCACCGGTGCGCCGCGACGCTTCCATTGTTCTTCACGACTGCGCAAATCCGCCTCGCCACGGGCGTTGTGCGCCATGTGCAAGGTGCCCTCGCGACGCAGTTGGCAGTCGATGTTGTATTTGTCGATCAGACTGAACACCAGGGACGGTGCCGCGCCGAGCATGCGGTTGAGCTGGCTGCCCACCGCGGTACCAAAACCGGCTTCGATCTCGTCCGGGGGAATCCACATCCCTGCATTGACCAGCCCTACGTTGCGCCCCGAACCACCGTGGCCGGTGCGATGGGCCTCGAGTACGGCGACACTTTTTCCTTGTTCCAGCAAGTGAATGGCTGCCGACAAACCGGTGATGCCGGCGCCGATCACGCACACATCCACTTTTACCTCGCCCTTGAGCGCGGCACGATCCGGCCGGCCAGGAGTGAGTTGTTCCCACAAGCATGCTTCGCGTAATGCCATTGCCAGACTCCGATGAGACCTAACAAACCACTTTTCCGAATTGTAAATACGGTCAAATGTGGGAGCGGGCTTGCTCGCGAAAGCGGTGGATCAGATAAGCATTCGTTGACTGACACACCGCTTTCGCGAGCAAGCCCGCTCCCACATTGACCTCACTCCGACTTGAGGTATCAGTCGAAGGTAATACCCTGGGCCAGCGGCAGTTCCAGCGAGTAGTTCACGGTGTTGGTCTGGCGACGCATGTACCCGCGCCATGCATCCGAGCCCGACTCACGCCCGCCACCGGTCTCTTTCTCACCGCCAAACGCGCCACCAATCTCCGCGCCGCTCGGGCCGATGTTGACGTTGGCGATCCCGCAGTCACTGCCCACCGCCGACATGAACTGCTCGGCCTCGCGCACGTCAGTGGTAAAGATGCACGAAGACAGGCCTTGTGGCACCGCATTGTTCAGGCGCAGCGCTTCAGCGAAATCGGTATAGCCGACCACATACAGAATCGGCGCGAACGTCTCGGTGCACACCACATCACTCTGCTCCGGCATTTCCACGATGGCCGGCGACACGTAGTAAGCGTTGGGGAACGTGTCTTCCAACTGGCGCTTGCCGCCAAACACCCGGCCGCCTTCGCTCAAGGCCTGCTCCAGGGCGTCCTGCATGTTTTCGAAGCTGTGCTTGTCGATCAGCGGGCCGATCAGGTTGCCTTCCAGCGGATGGCCGATGCGCACTTTGGAATACGCAGCCTTGAGGCGGGTGACGATTTCCTCTTTTACCGACTCATGGGCGATCAGCCGACGCAGGCTGGTGCAGCGCTGGCCGGCGGTACCGACGGCGCTGAACAGAATCGCGCGCACGGCCATGTCCAGGTCGGCGCTTGGGCCGAGGATCATCGCGTTGTTGCCGCCCAGTTCGAGAATGCTGCGGGCAAAACGTGCAGCGACTTTCGGCGCTACTTCGCGGCCCATGCGGGTGCTGCCGGTGGCGCTGATCAGCGCAACACGCGGGTCATCCACCAGTGCGGCGCCGGCATCGCGGCCACCGATGATCACCTGGCTGAGGTACGGCGGCGCATCGCTGAAGTTCTTCAGTACGCGCTCGAACAGTGCCTGGCAGGCCAGGGCGGTAAGCGGGGTTTTTTCCGACGGTTTCCAGATCACTGCGTTGCCGCACACCAGCGCCAGCGCGGTGTTCCACGCCCATACGGCGACCGGGAAGTTGAAGGCGCTGATCACGCCAACCACGCCCAGCGGGTGCCAGGTTTCACGCATGTGGTGGCCCGGACGCTCGGAGGCGATGGTCAAGCCGTACAACTGGCGCGACAGGCCGACGGCGAAGTCGCAGATGTCGATCATTTCCTGCACTTCACCCAAACCTTCCTGGGTGATCTTGCCGGCTTCCCACGACACCAGCTCGCCGAGGTCGGCCTTGTACTCGCGCAACACGTCGCCGAACTGGCGCACCAGCTCACCACGACGGGGGGCCGGCACCTTGCGCCAGGCCTCGAATGCATGCTCGGCGCGACTGACCTGCTGCTCCACCTCGGCGGCGCCTTCCCAGTGCACACTGGCAATCCGGCTGCCATCAATGGGCGAATGCACGGGTTGTTTACCCGACTGGTACAGCGCCGGGTTTACCCCGAGACGATCAAGCAATGCGGCAACCATGGGTCACTCCTTCAATCCACAAACAGAAATATGCGCCGCCAGCGGTCGCGGCGATCCAGACCTTATTTGTAGCTGGCCCAAGACTTGCCAACAAACGACGATTAGGCGAGATATCATTCCGTTTATTCATGCTAAGAACAAAAAGAGGCGTGCCGTGCTGAATAAAAGACATTTGCCCTCGATCACCGCCCTGCAGTGCTTCGAAGCGGTCACCCGCCACCTGAGTTTTACCCGCGCCGCCGAAGAGCTGAACCTCACCCAGAGCGCTGTCAGCAAACAGGTCGCGCAGCTGGAAGAACTGTTGCAGCACCTGCTGTTTCGCCGGGTGCGCCGCCGCTTGCAGATGACCCCGGCGGGCGATCTGTACCTGGTGGAAGTGCGCAAGATCCTCACCCAAGTGGAGATGTCCACCCATTACCTGCGCTCCTACGGCGGCGAGACTGAAGTGCTGCGGGTGTCCACGCCCTACACCTTCGGCGCCCGCTGGCTGGTGCCGCGCCTCAAGGGCTGGCGACTGCGGCATCCGCAGATTCACCTGGACCTGTGCAACGAACAGGAGCCCGACGAGCTGTTGCAAGGCAAGGCCGACCTGGCCTTCTATTTCGGCCAGGGTTCACGGCCCGGCACCGAGAGCCTCAAGCTGTTCAGCGAAGAACTGGTGCCCGTGTGCTCACCCGACAGCCTGCCCGCCCAAGCATTTACCGACCCCACGCAACTGAGCGAACTGGTGTTGCTGCAAAACGCCTCGCGCCCGCAAGGCTGGCACGACTGGTTCGCCGCCCAGGGTCATCACACCGAGCACAGCTACCATGGGCCGCGCTTCGAGACCTTTTATATGTGCATTCGCGCCGCACAGGTTGGCTGCGGTGTGGCGCTGCTGCCCAGGTTTCTGGTGGAAGAAGAGCTAGCAGAAGGCAAGCTGGTGATCCCCTGGCAGCACGCGATGCCGAGCCAGGATGCGTATTACCTGGCCTACCCCGAGCACTCGGCGGAAGTGCCCAAGGTGCGGGATTTTGTGAAGTGGATGATGGAGCAGGTTGAGTCTGATTGACCTTTTTTGCCTGC
>NZ_JACAPX010000024.1:214109-221700 GCF_013385435.1 Pseudomonas sp. F9001 | reverse complement strand
TTGCCTGCGATGGCGCCCGTAGTCATCCCCAAAAAAATCACTGGCAAAACAGCACGGGTCTATGCGCCACTAGCGCCATTCCTTAATTGTGCGTAAAGGTCGGCGCCCATCGCCGACCCGTCTGGAGATTCCCGTTATGAGCGAGAGTGTGTTTGCCGATCGCATCGTGCAGAACCTGCTCGACACCGACTTCTACAAGCTGACCATGATGCAGGCGGTGCTGCACAACTACCCGAACGTGGAAGTTGAATGGGAGTTTCGTTGCCGCAACAGTGAAGACCTGCGCCCGTACCTGGCGGAGATCCGCTACCAGATCGAGCGCCTCGCCGAGCTGAGCCTGAGCCCCGACCAACTGGGCTTCCTGGAACGCATCAGCTTCATGAAGCCGGATTTCCTGCGTTTCCTCGGGCTGTTTCGCTTCAACCTGCGCTACGTGCACACCGGTATCGAAAACGGTGAGCTGTTTATCCGCCTGCGCGGGCCATGGCTGCACGTGATCCTGTTTGAAGTGCCAATGCTGGCCATCGTCAGCGAAGTGCGTAACCGCTATCGCTACCAGAGCGTGATCCTCGAACAGGCCCGCGAGCAGCTGTATCGCAAGTTCGACTGGCTGACGGCCAACGCCAGCGTCGAAGAACTGTCCGAACTGCAGGTCGCGGATTTCGGCACGCGTCGACGCTTCTCCTACCGCGTGCAGGAAGAAGTGGTGAACGTGCTCAAGCACGACTTCCCCGGGCGTTTTGTCGGCACCAGCAACGTGCACCTGGCCCGCGAGCTGAACATGAAGCCGCTGGGCACCATGGCCCACGAATGGATCATGGCCCACCAGCAACTCGGCCCGCGCCTGATCGACAGCCAGATCGCCGCCCTCGACTGCTGGGTGCGCGAATACCGTGGCCTGCTGGGCATCGCCCTGACCGATTGCATCACCACCGATGCGTTTCTCAGCGATTTCGACCTGTACTTCGCCAAGCTCTTCGACGGCCTGCGCCACGACTCCGGTGACCCGGTGCAATGGGCCGAAAAGGCGATCGCCCACTACCACAAGCTGGGGATCGAGCCCATGAGCAAGACCCTGGTGTTCTCCGACAGCCTGTCGCTGCCCAAGGCGCTGGAGATTTTCCGCGCGCTGCGTGGTCGGATCAATGTGAGTTTCGGCATCGGCACCAACCTGACCTGTGATATTCCAGGTGTGGAACCGATGAGCATCGTGCTTAAAATGACTGCCTGTAATGGCCAGCCCGTCGCGAAGATTTCCGATGAAGCGGGCAAGACCCACTGCACCGATCCGAACTTTGTCGCCTATTTGCGCCACGTTTTCAAAGTACCTGCCCTACCCAGCAAGGAGTGAATCATGCAAGCCGTACAGCGCGAGATTGCTGAACAGCTCAAGGTCCAACCACCGTTCAAGGACCAGGCCGCCCTTGAGGCGGAGGTCGCCCGGCGCGTTACCTTTATCCAGGATTGCCTGCTCAATTCAGGCCTCAAGACGTTGGTGCTGGGCATCAGCGGCGGCGTCGACTCCCTGACCGCCGGCCTGCTGGCCCAGCGTGCAATGCAAGAGTTGCGGGCTGCCAAGGGTGACGATGCGTACCGCTTTATCGCGGTGCGCCTGCCCTACGAAACCCAGTTCGACGAACACGACGCCCAGGCGTCCGTGGACTTTATCGAACCCGACGAACGCCACACAGTGAACATCGGCCCGGCGGTGAAATCCCTGGCCAATGAAGTGGCGGCGTTTGAAGGCAAGGCCGCAGTCTCCCGGGACTTCGTGCTGGGCAACACCAAGGCGCGCATGCGCATGGTGGCGCAGTACACCATCGCCGGCGCGGCCGGTGGTTTGGTGATCGGTACCGACCATGCGGCGGAAGCCGTGATGGGCTTTTTCACCAAGTTCGGTGACGGTGCCTGCGACCTGGCACCGCTGAGCGGGCTGGTGAAGAACCAGGTGCGCGCGATTGCCCGGCACTTTGGTGCTCCGGAATCGCTGGTAGAGAAGATCCCGACGGCCGACCTGGAAGACCTGTCGCCGGGCAAGCCGGACGAGGCGTCCCATGGCGTGACCTATGCCGAGATCGACGCGTTCCTGCACGGCGAGCCGGTGCGCGAGGAAGCCTTCAAAATCATCTGCGACACCTATCGCAAGACCGAGCACAAGCGAGTAATGCCGTTTGCACCCTGATCTGACGTAGCGGCTCATTCTGGCAAAAGGGCTTGTTGTGGTGAAGGAGCTTGCTGTGGTGAAACAGAGCTTGCTGTGGTGAAAGAGCTTGCTGTGGCGAGGGAGCTTGCTCCCGCTGGGGCGCGAAGCGGCCCCTGAAACCTTTCTGATGCTACGCGGTGACCTTATTGGGGCTGCTCCGCAGCCCAGCGGGAGCAAGCTCCCTCGCCACAAGAGCAGCCTGCCTACAGGCAAAAAAAGCGCCCCGAAGGGCGCTTTTTTTTGCCTGAAGATTGCTTACTTCAGGGTCACAGTGCCTTTCATCATCGAGATGTGGCCTGGGAACGAGCAGAAGAACGCGTAGTCAGTGCCTGCCGCCAGCTTCGACACATCGAAAGTCACGGAGTCTTTCTCGCCGGCACCGATGATCTTGGTGTGGGCGATGATGCGGGTGTCACCGTCTTTCAGGTAGTTCTTGTCGATGCCGGCAGCCATGCCGTCGCTGGCGATGCCAGGCATGTCGGCGGCGGAACTCAGCACCCAGTTATGGCCCATGACGTTTTTCGGCAAGCTGCCGGAGTGGGTCAACTCAACGGTGAACGTCTTGCAGCTCTTGTCGATTTCGATGGCCTTGGTGTTGAAGGACATCTGGTCAGTGGAGTCGACAGTGACCTTGCACTCTGCAGCAAGCAACTGGCCGCTAGCCAGAGTCAGCAGGGAAACAGCAACGAGTTTGGCAAACATGTGAATCTCCAGGGCAGGGTTTAAAAAACGCATATTGCGACAAGGGTGCCTGAGTCAGGCAGGACTTCATATGATCTGTATCAACAGATTGTATACAACTTTAGGCTATCAGACTCATCGACACAATCTACCGGCCAAAGTGCGGGTGCCGGCCTATGATCGGTCCATCACCCATCCGGAGTCCCAGCCATGCACCTCAATAGCCTGTTCCGCAGCCTGCTTGCCGCCTATGCCTGTGGTGCCAGCGGCACCTGCGAAACACCTCAACGCGAGGTTTAATCCTTTGAGAGACGCAAGCCAGCCTTTACTCTTTAGCCACAACTGAGTGGAGTCAGGTATGTCCTTGAAGTCTGTCTGTGTGTTTTGCGGTGCCAGCAGCGGCACCAACCCGGCCTACCGTGAAGCAGCCGTGGCCCTCGGGCGCGCGCTGGCCGAGCGCAAGCTGACCCTGGTGTACGGCGGCGGCGCCGTGGGCCTGATGGGTATCGTCGCCGATGCGGCGCTGGAAGCCGGCGGCGAGGTGATCGGAATTATTCCCGAAAGCCTGAAAAACCTCGAAATCGGCCACAAAGGCCTGACCCGCCTGGAGGTGGTCGACGGCATGCACGCCCGCAAGGCGCGCATGGCCGAACTGAGCGACGCCTTTATTGCGCTGCCGGGCGGCCTGGGCACCCTGGAAGAACTGTTCGAAGTCTGGACCTGGGGCCAGCTCGGCTACCACGGCAAACCGCTGGGTTTGCTCGAAGTGAACGGTTTTTACCGCAAGTTGACCGATTTTCTTGATCATATCGTCGGCGAAGGCTTCGTCCGTGCACCGCATCGTGCCATGCTGCAAATGAGCGAATCGCCGGCTGAGCTGCTTGACGTACTGGATGCCTGGCAACCGCTGGTCCTGCCCAAATGGGTGGACCAAAAACCCGATTAACCCTTGGGACGCGATTAAAGGCAGAATACGCGCCGCTCAACCTCACCTTCGACCCCAGAGGATCGCCCATGGCAAAACCTAATTACTCCTTCGCCAAACGTCAGAGAGACTTGGCCAAAGAGCAGAAGAAAGAGGAAAAGCTGCAGCGCAAGAAAATTGCAGCCGACGAAGAAGCCGGTGCACTGAACCCGGATGCTGAAGGTACAGTGGCTACAGACGAAACCGAAGCACCGAAAGACGCTGAATAGGTGATCGTTCCCACGCTCCGCGTGGGAATGCATCCTGGGGCGCTCCGCGTCCCGATTTGAGATATGTGCATTACTCCAGCGGCATCACCGTCACCCGCACTTCCGGGTCATGGCTCCCTCCCCCCAGAATCACCCCCCGCAACGGCGAAACATCGGAAAAGTCCCGGCCCCAGGCCAGGGTGATGTGTTCCAGTGCCGGCTGCACATTGTTGGTCGGGTCAAAATCCACCCAACCCGACACCGGGCAAAACACCGACACCCACGCGTGGGACGCATCCGCGCCGATCAACCGTGGTTGGCCGGGCGGTGGCTGGGTCAGCAGGTAACCACTGATATACCGCGCCGCCAGGCCCCGGGAGCGCAGGCACGCGAGCATCAGGTGGGCGAAGTCCTGGCACACGCCGCGCCGGCGCTCCAGCACTTCCACCAACGGCGTGGCGACCTGGGTGGCTTCGGCATCGAAGGTGAACTCGCTGAAAATCTTCTGCATCAGCGCCTGCACACCCAGCAGCAACGGACGACCGGCCGGGAAACAGTCTTCGGAGAACTCGACGAAGCTTTTCTTCAAATGCACATAGGGCGATTCGAACCGATAGCGGCACGCCTCGATCACTTCGGCCGACAGCGGCTGGCTGCTGTAGGTCAGGCCGTTGCGGGTCTGGTCCCAGGCCGGCGACAGGCTGAAATCCAGCAGCGGCCGCGCCAACACCTCCACTGTCAGCCCGGCGTTCACCAGCAGTTCATCATGGGGCCGCTCGAATGCCAGCCGGGTGATCGGGTTGCCGAACACATCCAGTTCATCTCGGCGCGAGGTCGGCTCGGGGCTGATCTCCAGTTGCTGCGAGCTGCAGCGCTGCCAGGCGCAAGGCCGCGGCCACAGGTGCGCCAGCTGCTGGGCCAGGGACACCGGGCTGTCGTAGTGGTAGTGGGTATCGTGGAAAATCTGGTAGCGGGCACTCATCACACAGACACCGTTTGCTGGCTGACATCGTCCACATGGGCAAAATGGCGCAAGGCCAGGCGGTCGGAGACTTGCCCACTTTCATCGGCCACCGCTTGCAGCAGGTCGGCCAGGCCATCCAGCGCGGCACGCACACTGGACTCGCCGAACAGCGGGTTCTCCAGGCAGCCCAGGTCAAAGCGCGCCAGGCGCTCCACCAACGGCGCCAGCCCGGTTTCCCGGGGCACGCCGAAATCGTCATTCAAGCGGCGCAAGGTGCGGCTCACCAGTTTCAGCTGGAACAGCACTGCGTGGGGGTTTTGCTCATCCAGCAGCAACAGGTCCAGCACCGGAATCAGCTGCGGTACCGCGAGGTAGCGCGAACGATAGGTGATGCTGCTGTTGCCCAGTTCCAGCAACCACTCCAGCCCGGCCTGATCGAACACCGCCACGCCGCGCAGGAACGCCGCCAGGCTGCTGCTGAGAAACTGCAGGCGCTCGATGCGCCGGCCCATCATCAGGAAGCGCCAGCCTTCGTCGCGGGTCATGTCGTCAAGGGCAAAGCCCGACAGCGCGGCCAGGGACATCACCAGGCGGTTGAGGAAATCCAGCAGTTCGCCGAAGTCCGGCTCTTCGCTTTCCAGTTCCAGGGCTTCGCGCTGCAACTCCACCAGCGCCTGCCAGTTTTCCCGGGACAGCTTGCCGCGCACCTGGGACGCCGCCCACTGCAAGCGCTGCAAGTTGGCCCGCAGGCTCGAGGGCCAGTCATCACCGAGCAACGCCGCCTGAAGCCGCTCAGGCAACTCGCCCTCCTCCGGCAACAGTCGCAGGTTCTCGCCCAGCTCAACGGCCGCCTGCAGCGCCAGCGGGTCGTCTCCGTCGACATAGCGGGCGAGGACGATCCGCAACCAGCGCGCACTGTCATCACAGCGCTCGCAATAACGGCCAAACCAGAACAGGTTTTCCACCACCCGCGACGGCAGGTACGGATCACGTCGCACCAGGTCATGGGCGCCGATGGCCCGCTGGGCGCGCCATTGCTCGGTGCCATGGGCGCGTTCGCCGAGCACCCAGGTGTCCTTGCTCGCACCGCCGCGCTGCATCGACACCACTTCGGCATCGGCATCGGCGGCCACACGGGTCAGGCCACCGGGCAGTACACGATAACCGTCGGCGCTGGCTACGGCGTACACACGCATGCCGATGGCGCGGTGCTGAAGGTGATCGTCAACGGTGTGCCAGACCGGCGCCTGGGACAACTGCGCAAGTTCCTGGGCGACATAGGCGTAAGGCCGCGCGCGCATGCGCTCAGCCAGGGCCTCGCGTTGTTCGTCGTTCAAGTCGCGGCCAAATACCGGGGTGAAGCTTTGCGACGGAAACGCCGGCTTGATCAGCAGTTCCGGCAGTTTCTCCAGGGCTTCGGCCAGCACCGGCGGCTCACCGCACCACCAGGTGGCGATGGACGGCAGGATCAGTTCTTCGCCAAACAGGAATTGATTGATCTTCGGCAGAAATCCCAACAGGCCAGGGGATTCCAGCACGCCACTGCCCAGGGCGTTGGCCACCAGCACATTGCCCTGGCGCACGGCATCCAGCAGGCCGGGCACGCCGAGGGCCGAGTCGGTGCGCAGTTCCAGCGGGTCGCAGAAGTCGTCGTCCAGGCGGCGCATGATCGCGTGCACCCGGCGCAGGCCGCTGAGGGTCTTGAGGTACACCGTGGCGTCGCGCACGGTCAGGTCGCCGCCTTCCACCAGCGGGTAGCCAAGCTGGCGGGCGAGGTACAGATGCTCGAAATAGCTTTCGTTGAAACGGCCCGGGGTCAGCAGCACGATCAGCGGTGGCTGGTCGTCGCTCGGCGCCTGGCGGGCCAGGGTTTCCTGCAAGGTGCGGAAGAACCCGGTGAGGTGCTGCACCTGCAAGTCGCGGTACAGGTCCGGGAAGGCGCGGGACACGATGGTGCGGTTTTCCAAAGCATAACCGGCGCCGGACGGGGCCTGGGTCCGGTCGGCGGTGACCCACCAGCGGCCATCCGGCGTACGCGCCAGGTCCACGGCGTACAGGTGCAGGAACGCGCCGTCGGGCGGCTGGATGCCCTGGCACGGCCACAGGAAATTGTTGTGGCCGAACACCAGTTCTGCCGGCAGCAAGCCTTCGGCGATCAAGCGTTGCGGGCCGTAGAGGTCGGCCAGTACCGCATTCAACAGGCGCGCACGCTGGGCGATGCCGGCGGAGAGTTGCTTCCATTCATCGGCGGCCAGCACGTGGGGCAGCAGGTCCAGCTCCCAGGGACGATCGGCGCCCTTGGGGTCGGCGTAGACGTTGTAGGTCACGCCGTTTTCCTGGATCTGCCGGGTCAGCAAGGCCTGGCGCTGGGCCAGTTGCGCCGGGGTGCTGCGTTGCAAGTGATCGAGCAGCCGCTGCCAATGGGCGCGAACCGCGCCGCTGTCGTCCAGCAGTTCGTGATAAGTGCCCGCGGTCAGCGGGTAACGGTCGAGCAAGTCGGGCATGGAACGCTCGGCAGAGGCAAGGGAAGTCAGATTAATTTACAAACACTGCAAATCCAGTGTGCAAGC